>SKHV01000271.1 GCA_007116765.1 Prolixibacteraceae bacterium
AGATGCGCAAAGTAAGCTATTCCTCCCAAGTCCTGAATCAATTGAAATGTAGAATCTTCGTTGTCGGTTCCTTGCGATAATGGGTTAAAAAGGCTCACTATATGGTGTGGTGCCGAAATTTCGCAACCCTGTATCGATACCATGTTTAAAGCTAAGGGGTCGCGGTCCTGGTAAGGTTCGTTGGCCATTTGCCCATAGGTTTTGTTATCTTCCGTAGGGTTTTCGATATCTTTTATTATTTCGTATATGTCAGCCAATTGTGTCCAGGGGTAAACTGTGTTTATATGCTCGCTTGGCACATCGTAATCGTGGCCTGCCAAAGCAAGTATCTGGTAACCTTCGGCATGGTACCTGTCAATGGTTTGGTGCGGGTCGTATTCCTCGTCGCCCAAGCCGGGGTGGGTGTGGAATTCCGCATCGTAATGGCCTATCAGTTCCCAGTTTAAATCCTGATAGGGCGACCAAAATGTGCGTTTTTCTTTTGGAGAGCAAGAGAAAAAGATTGTAAAAGAGAGGATTAAAGCTGTAGCTAAATATTTTTTGGATAATAACATGAGTATAAATTTTTATAGTTAAGTATTAAATACAATCCCGGCAGAATGAACTGCCGGGAATTGAACCATAATCCTAAATGATTTGAACTAAAGCGAATATCTTATACCGATGTTGCTCCACCACGAATGGAACGAATTCCTGTAGGGATAAATCGGGTCATAAAAGTAGTGTTGGTGCGATTGATTGGTGAGGTTGTTGAAATTAGCAAAAACCCTAAGATTTGGAGTAATTTGCTGAGTAAGCGTAAGGTCAAGCTGACCACTGTGCATCAAATACCTATCGAGGAATACATCGCTAACCTGGCTAATTGAGGGGGCGCTTGACGAGCCGCCAACACTATGCAACCAGGTGTCCCTGTATGAATAAGAAATTTGTCCTGAAAACCCTTTGCGGTCGTACGATAAAGCGATGTTATAAATGTTGGGTGCCTGTTTGGGCAAACGTATGCGGCGTTCTTCCGGTACAATGATTTTTGCCTCAGAATATATGTGGCTGTAATTTGCATAAATACCCAAGCCGCTCAATACACCGGGCAAAAAGGTCAATTGTTGCTGCCACGCCAGCTCTATGCCGTATATGTAAGCACTTTCGCCGTTTTCAGGCCTTTGCAGGCGATAACCATCGTTGTTGCCTCCCGATATTATTGTTGATTCGTTGTAAATAAACCTATCAAGGTTTTTATAGAACACACCGGCTGAAAGAATACCAACATTGCTTAGGAAGTGTTCAAACATAAGGTCGATGTTCGTCGATGTTGAAGGCTGCAAGTCGGGATTCCCTTGTGTTATCGTTTCGTTGTCGTTGTTCACTAACTCGTAAGGAACAAGGTACTCAAAATCGGGGCGCGCAATTGAATTGGTATAAGCAAACCGGAAGTTTGTCAATGGCCTGAGTTGGTATTTCACGTTAATCATCGGGAAAAAGTTAATGTAGTCTTGGTCATTGGCCTTAACCGCTTGTGTTGCTTGGTATTTTCCCTCATCGTTAAAAATTACACGGAACCCATCGTAGTTGTTCAATACCTGCTCCATGCGCACACCGGCATTTATATGGAATCTGCCAAAAGTATTATCGGTAAGTGCATAGGCTGCAATGATTTGCTCATTGGCAGTATAGTTGTTCGGGTCTGATCTTTCGCGGAACCTGTCCTCGTCCAGTTCAAAATCGTTTATATTGTCGTTAAAGAATTTCTTCCCTTTTTCCCAGTCAATTGAACCTCCTAAGGTATAACGGTCGCCAATCATACTGCGGTCATTATCTTGGGCAAACATGGCCATGGTAAGGTTTTGGTCTCCATTATACTTGGTCCAGCGCCATTGCGACATTTCGCGTTGTTTGGTTTTTGTCCAAAATTTACCGCCGGCTTTAATATGCGATTTGTTCCCCAAATTATAAGGTATCTCAATATTGAATGTTGCAAAAAGGTCGTTGTCTTTTACATCGTCCCTACGGCGCTCGTAGTAACGGAAAGCCATTTTATCGTAAGCATTGGGATTGAAGTCGTTGGCAAATTCAATCATGCCAAATTCCCGGTCTGAAATGTCAATGCGGTAATCGGGTTTATCGGAATGACGGAATGCAAAATACTCCCTAAGTGGGATATTGAAACTTCCGAAAGAATAACCAATGTTGTAATCGATGGTTGAAATACCCAAATCGTGCTTACCACCAGCATTTAACGAATAGAGGTTGGTTATGCGGTTGTATTCGCGAATCACCTTTTCGTACCTGGCACCGGTTACCAAATCGGCCGATTGGTATTTGCCGTTACTTATTCCATGGCGTGCATCGTTTCGAATTTCATATTCGTCGTAATTGTTGAAATTACCCATGAAATATACCGATGACCTTGTATTGAAGTGGTATTCAAGCTGACCGGTTACACCCATTCTTTGGCGTTCGGTTTCATACAACGATGGGCGCAAGCCCGCCAAAACATCTTGGTTTCCGCTTCCAAAATCACCAACACCCCAGTCGTGGCGTATGTCTTCTGTAGCGCGATTGTCTTTTTGGAAATTGGTGCTAATCACCCAGTCTAATTTATCATTTCTTTGTCCATAGGTTGCAGAGCCAATCCACTGTGGGCGCCCCGACATATTATTGTAACCCGATCCTAAGGTAACATTGAAAATTTTCTCGTCGCCAACTGGGCGGCGTGTTACCAGGTTAATTGAACCGCTTAATGCATCGGCATCGTTTTCGGGTGTTATTGTTTTGCTCACTTCAATGGATGAAACCATATCGGTATTTATAATTGCTGTATTGGTAGCCCTATCAGTAGCATCGGTCGATGCAACTCGCTGGTTGTTAATGGTTACTGTATGGAAACTGGCCGGTAAACCACGTATCATAATTCTTGCAGATTCGCCGCGTAAGGGTTCTGTGCTTATACCTGGGATACGCTTAACAGCTTCGGTTACGTTGTTGTCGGGGAAGCGCTCAATTTGCTGCGAAGAAACAATGTTCTTAACATTCTCGGCTTCTTTTTGAAGGTTAAATGCCCTCGATTGCCCGCGCATTACTTTTGTGATAACAACTTCGCCCATTGTCTGGAATTGTTCAGTAAGTTCGGCATCCATATTCACAATTTCACCTTTCGATATCTCTACTTCAACCTCTCTAGTTCCATATCCAAGATACGAGATAATAAGGGTGTGCTTTCCTTCTGGAATGTTCCTGAGCCTGAACGTTCCGTTCATGTCAGTTGAAGTGCCGATATAAGACCCCTTGAGATAGACTGTGGCACCGGCTAAGCGTTGTCCGGTTCCAAGTTCTGAAATTTGTCCTGTTAGCTGATTTTCTAAATCCAACTCCGATGTTTCAGGGTTCGTAACCGGATTGGAATTTGCCGATGTAGGCACATAGAGTAAAAGTGTTGCGATCGAGATCGCGATAATCAATAAATTCTTGTAAAAATTTTTCATAGTGAATCAAATTATTAGTAAAGAACCAAGTTTAAAAATTCACTACAAGATTAGCTTGAAGCGCTTGAAAAGCATGTAGTAAAAATGCCTGAAAATTTATAGTACAAGATACTATACCGGTTTAAGAAATTGTTAAGTCGCTTTTATTCCGTGTTTTAGCTTGTTTTCTTAATCGAGATGCAATAATCATTTCACATTACCTTAATAGTGTCCGCTTTAATTATTGATTACTTTACGTGAAAAAATATGAAGCGCATAATTATTGCTGACGACCACGCTGTTGTGCGTACCGGACTACAATTAATACTAGAAGAAACCGATGAAATGGAAGTTTGTGGAGAAGCTTCTAACGGTGAAGAATTGTTGAACAATTTAATAAACAATAATTACGACCTTCTTATATTGGATGCATCGATGCCGGGCAAAGATGGCATCGATTTGTTGAGGGATGTGAAAAAGATAAGTCCATGTATGCCTGTTGTTATATTTACGATGAACAATGATAACCATTATGCAATTCGCATGATAAAGGCTGGAGCCTCAGCTTTTATAAATAAGGAAACCAAAACAGAATATATTATAATAGCCTTGCGAAGAGTGTTAAGCGGCAAACATTACTTTTCTCCAGAACAATCGGAGTTGCTTGCCGAAATTGTTAGTGAACCCCATAAATTTGAGCAACTCCCGCACGAACAACTTACCGACAGGGAATTTCAAATAATGTTCCTGCTTGCTACAGGCTTAAAGAATGGGGAAATTGCCGAGAAATTGAAAATCAGCAAAAACACCATTGCCAACCACCGTGCTGCTCTTCTCCGAAAAATGAACATGGAAAGTAATTCTGATTTGACACGGTATGCTATTAGGCAAGGTATAATTGAATAAATATGAAAGTTATTGTATTACTTGCAGTTTCGATATTTCTTATTGGCTCTTGCACAAAACAGCATGATGGGACAAACGATTTATTGTCGACCAGTTATTATTTAGAATTAGCCGATTCGTTAATTGGGGTAGACCCGACTGAAGCTTTCATTTTATTGGATAATATGCTGAATGATTCAGAAAGTATTGATGAAGAAACTCACGTGAGGGCTATGCTTGCCAAAGGGGAACTTTTGTATATGCTTGGTAATAACGATGAAGCATTACTACTTTTTTATAAAGCAAATAATACTGCCGAAAAATTAGGGAATATGCAACTACAGCTAAAGGGCATGCATGCTTATGCAACTATAATATATATGCGGGGAGATTATAACGAGGCTTTGCAAATATTTACTGAAGTTCAACAATTATCGGCAAAACACAATTTTACCAGAGAAAACATAGAAGCTACTTATTTCATTGGCAAGTACTACCACACAACCGGAAATTTTGAGCGTTCGATGAATTTTTACTTAAAATCGTTGAAAATGATTCCCGAGGATGAGATATCGCCTTTAAAAGTCAATATAGTATTAAGTATTGGTAAATGCTATTTAAACGCGGGCGATACGAATACCGCTTTAAAAAATTACCAGTATGCATACCGTATTGCCTCCGAAAGCGGGAATATGGTATCACTGGCCAATGCTTGTAACCACTTGGGGTCGATATATAATATATTGGGACAAATCGAATTATCGGTTTCGTACCACAAGCAGGCAATGCAAATGAGGGAAAGCTTGGCATACCCTTCGGATATGGCCAAATCGTACAACAACCTTGGTCGGACTTACTTAAAAGCTGGTAAAACCGACAGTGCTCTTGTGTATTTTAAAAAATCGCTCGAAACAAGCATGTTGTCAGAATATAAAAAAGGAACAGTAAAAGCATTGACCAATTTAGCAAGGGCCGAAGATAACCTTAACTATGCCCGTTTGTATGCCGAAGCTCTCGAAATTGCTGAAAAAGCAGGCTATAATGCCGGAATAGCCAATGCTCGTTTGCATTTAGGTAATGTATTGTTAGAAAGCGGTAATTATTCCGAAGCCATTGAGAATTTTTTTATAAGCCTCGATAAAGCAGAGAATTCACGCTTAAGTGAAACAATCCCGGAAATTCTTTACGGTATTTACGAATGCTATTTGGCTTTAAACGATACGGCTAACGCTTTGTTACACCTTCAAAAATATTCAACCCTCGAGAAAGAGTGGTTAATTGAAAAAAGCCAAAGACAATTGGCCGAAATGTTTGTTTTATTTGAGGCAGAAGAAATTGAGCGCAACAACCAGATACTAAAAGCCGACAATGCTTTAAAGGAAATTGAAATTAAACGTAAGCAACAACAAATAATAATATCGGTTGGAGCATTGGCAATACTGATGTTGGTATCGCTTTTTACTTATTGGCGTTTTGCGCATAAAAGAAAAGCCCATAAAGAACTGCTACATTTAAACCGCCAATTGGGGATTGCCATTCGCGATAAAGATAAATTAATGAGCATTATTGCACACGAGCTGAGGAACCCTTTGTATTGGTTTCAAAACCTTACCCGCACCCTTTCGGTCCGATATCGTGAAATGCCCCCCGAAAAAATAGAAAAAAGCCTTATTGCTTTAGATGAATCGGCACGCAATGCTTTTCATTTAATGGATAACCTGCTGTATTGGTCGCGTTCGAAGTTAAACCGCATTAGCCCTAAAAAAGAAAAGATTAAGCTGTATAACCTTGCAGTACAGTGCACCCAGCTTTTTTCTTCGGTTATCGAACAGAAAAGCATTCATTTCGATATAGGTATTCCACCCGAAATAGAAGCATTTACCGATCCTAAGCTTATGGCATGTGTTATAAGGAATTTAGTAAGTAATTCGATTAAATACACCCCAGTCAATGGGAGCATAAATATATCATTAACAAGGGATAATGGCAGTATTGAAGTATGTGTGAGCGATACAGGGTGCGGTATTGACGAATCGGTAATGGATTCGATATTAGAACAAGAGAATTCAGGTTCGACCCTTGGGCTTATGAAAGAAGAAGGCTCGGGGATAGGCCTTATGCTATGTAAGGATTTTACAGAGATGTGTGGAGGTCAATTTAAGTTGGATAAGGAATACAAGAAGGGTACACGTTTTGTTTTTACCGTATCGAGTGGGTATAGTATAAATTAATTGGTCGATTTTACCTGCAATAATTCACTAAACAAAAAACCCGGCTTATAACCGGGATAGTTTGCTTTGTAAATAGTGGTCGGCTAGTACCAGCGCGGCCATGCTCTCCACAATGGGCACTGCACGGGGCAGCACGCAGGGGTCGTGCCGGCCTTTGGGGTTTATGGTTGTTGCTTTTAGTTCTTTGTCAATTGTATTTTGTTCTTTCAACAAGGTGGCAATGGGTTTAAAAGCAACTTTCATATAAATATCCTGACCATTAGAAATACCGCCTTGTATTCCCCCCGAATGGTTGGTAAGGGTTTTCACCTTGCCGTTTTCGGTCACAAATATATCGTTGTGTTCGCTTCCGCTAAGCTTGGTGCCTTCGAAACCCGAGCCGTATTCAAAACCTTTAACGGCATTTATTCCCAGCATGGCAAAGCCCAAATCGGCATGTAGCTTATTGAAAACGGGCGATCCCCAGCCTACTGGTACTCCCTGTACCACACAGGCAATGGTTCCGCCAACGGTATCGTGATTGCGACCGGCTTCTTCAATGCGGGCAATCATTTTTTCGGCAGTAGCAGGGTGGGGGCATCTCACAATGCTGTTCTCGGCTGTTGATAAATCCAAGTCGGTATATGGCTTTTCAAGTTCAATAGTGCCCACGCTGTGTACATAGGCTTGCACCGATATATTCATTTCATTCAAAAGAAGTTTGGCAACAGCACCACCCACTACACGGGCAATGGTTTCGCGTGCCGATGAGCGTCCACCGCCACGATGATCTCTTACGCCATATTTTTCGGCATAGGTATAATCGGCATGCGAAGGCCTATAAACATCTTTCAAGTTATTATAATCGTTCGAATGCTGGTCTTTATTCTTAATGAAGAAGCCTATGGGCGTTCCTGTAGTAAAACCTTCAAAAATACCGGAATAGAACTGGACTGTATCCGATTCGTTTCGTTGAGTGGTAATTTTTGATTGTCCCGGTTTGCGGCGATTCAATTCCGATTGTATAAAATCAAAATCAATTGCCAAGCCGGCAGGACAACCATCAATAATACCACCAATACCGGCACCATGCGATTCTCCAAATGTAGTTAACTTGAATAGTTGACCGAAAGAGTTCATTATTTTATTTCATAAATGTTTAACAATCACAGCCTGAACCACAACCTTGTGATGAGCAATCATCTTCAGGTTCGCATCCCGATGAGCCGCAACCGCATCCCATTGCCGGAGCAAGTTCTTCTTCGGTAGCATCGCGCACTTCAATAATATTACCTGTAAAGTGAAGGTCAACACCTGCAAGCGGATGGTTGAAATTCATTTTTAATTTGTCATCTTCAATGCCTTCAACGATGCCGTTAAGTCTTTGTCCGTCAGATGTTTGCATTGGTATTTGTGAGCCAATGCTGAAGCGCTCTTCATCGAAAACTCCATCAACAACAAACAAACTTTTATCAAGTTCAACAATTGCATTAGGATCTGTTTCACCGTAAGCTTCTTCTGCTTTGAGTTGCATTTCAAAATCTTCACCTTGTTTTAAACCAATTAAGTTCGATTCGAACATGGGTAGCATATTTCCTATACCGAAGACAAATTTTAAAGGGTTGTCGGTAGATGTTTGTTCTATTATATCACCTTCGTTGTTGTTCGAACGTAATGTGTAACTAAGCGTTACCATTTTATTTACTGCTATTGTCATAATGTGTTTGTTTTATGTAATTATGCAAAACTAATTAAAATGAACATGAATCCAATTTACAGCTCCATGGGTTTATAAAAATTTAATATAGAGAATAATAATTCGTAAAAAAATTGAAACATGTACAAAAATAACTTAACTTGCTTGTTTGTTAGATGAATATGATGTATAATTGCAGTGTAATTTACGAAAGTTTGTATTACACACACGACTACATTTCCTAATTACTTTATCAATCAAAACATTTTTAATCTCAATTGGCCAAAAAAGGTGGCCGAAAAATATACCAATATGTACGATATTTTAGAACTCAACAAAAAGTTAGTTTCTGATTTGCGCGAAATAGCTAAAGAGCTTAATATTAAGCGTGTTGAGAAATTTAAAAAACAAGAACTGATTTATAAAATTCTTGACACACAAGCTATTCTTGCATCTGAAGGAAAATTGAATATTAAATCAAAACCAAAGCCAGTTGCTGATAATAAATCCAAAAATGAAGACAGAGGAGACTCTTCACGAAGACTATCACATATATTAGGGAAACCACGTGAAGATAGAACTGAATTTGTGAATAAGAAGAGAGATAATTCTGATAATGAAATTAAAGAGCAAAAGCTTGTAAAAAACGAAAATAAGAAGCCGGAAGCCCCTTACAGCCGACAACCCAAGATAGCAGCCGACAACAAAAATAATAATACGAGAAGCGACAACAAGAAGAACATTAGATCTGCAAGCGATAAGATTAGCAATAAACCCAAGCAGACGGTTCCTCCCGTTCAATCAAATCAAAATCAACAAGCAAATACGAACGTTCAGGTACCGCAAAACCAAAATGCAAAGCCTGTACAAAAAGCACCTCAAAACAATCCGAATAAACCGGCACCTAAACCTCAGCAGAATCAACAAAAAGACAACAAGCCACAAGACAATAAAGACCGGAATTTCGAACGTAAAAACTTTCAGGATAATCGTTCAACCGACAGGAATGATCGACAAAACGATAATCAGAATAAGCGCAATTTCAAACCTAATCAGCAGGCACAAGAAAAAACCGTATTCGACTTTGAAGGTTTGATTACAAATACCGGTGTACTGGAAATGATGCAGGATGGATATGGATTTTTGCGTTCATCGGATTACAATTATTTGAATTCGCCTGATGACATTTATGTTTCTCAGTCGCAAATCAAACTTTTTGGACTCAAAACAGGCGATACAGTTAAAGGTACAATCAGGCCTCCGAAAGAAGGTGAAAAATATTTCCCGCTGATTAAGGTGCTTGAAATTAATGGTCGTACACCCGAGTATGTTCGTGACAGAGTATCGTTCGACCATCTTACGCCTTTATTCCCCGATGAAAAATTCAACATTACAGGTAAGCCCAATAGTTCTTTGTCGGCACGTGTTGTTGATTTATTCTCGCCTATAGGTAAAGGTCAAAGGGGTTTAATTGTAGCCCAGCCTAAAACCGGTAAAACAGTTCTGCTAAAAGAAATTGCCAACGCAATAGCCGAAAATCACCCTGAAGTATATATGATTGTGCTCTTAATTGACGAGCGCCCCGAAGAGGTTACTGACATGGCAAGAAGCGTAAATGCTGAGGTGGTTTCATCAACTTTCGACGAACCTGCTGAACGTCACGTGAGGGTGGCTAATATTGTGCTTGAAAAAGCAAAACGGCTTACCGAGTGTGGACACGATGTAGTTATTTTACTCGATTCAATTACCCGTTTAGCCCGTGCTTACAATACTGTGCAGCCAGCTTCCGGAAAAGTACTTTCGGGAGGTGTTGATGCCAATGCGCTGCATAAACCCAAACGTTTCTTTGGTGCAGCACGTAATATTGAAGGTGGTGGTTCGCTTACCATTATTGCTACCGCTTTGACTGAAACAGGTTCGAAAATGGATGAAGTGATTTTCGAAGAATTCAAAGGCACCGGTAACATGGAATTGCAGCTTGATCGTAAACTTTCGAACAAGAGAATTTTCCCTGCCGTGGATGTTACTTTATCGAGCACCCGACGAGAAGATTTACTACTGCACAAGAATATGCTTGATAAGATTTGGATACTGCGTAACTATTTGGCCGACATGAACTCGACCGAAGCAATGGGATTTTTACGCGACCGGATGTTAAAAACCAGTTCAAACGAAGAATTTATTATTTCAATGAATAGTGGAAATTAATTGCAGGCTTAGACCTCACATATAAAAAGAACCTGCTCAGCTTGAGCAGGTTCTTTTTTTTAATTGTGTGCCGTGCATGGTAAATAACTAGGTCGGGTGGTGTAGGAGTTGCATCAGTGAGACAAATAAACTATATTAATGACCATCTACCCGATATAAGTTTCATTTTTTTTTATACTAAAACAAATTATCGCTCAATTTTTGCAAGGTTGCTTTTTTGTATTTTTCAGGTATCAATATCGACACATTGTGTTGGCTTCCACCGTAGGAAATCATCCTTACCGGAATACCCTCAAGTGCATCGAATATGTTTTTCGCAAATACCTTTTCTTCCGAAGCCATATCGCCAACAACACATACAATGGTTTGGTTTTTATCCACTTCGGTATCGCCAAATTCTTCTAATTCTTCAAGTATATTGTCAATATACTTATCGTTGTCGATAGAGAGTGAAACAGCAACTTCCGAAGTAGTAATCATATCGATAGAGGTTTTGTACTTTTCAAAAACCCCGAAAACAGCCCTAAGAAATCCATAAGCCATGAGCATCCTGTCCGATCGGATTTTTATAGCCGTTATTCCGTCTTTGGCTGCTACCGCTTTTAATCCCGAAGTTGTTTTTTTGTTCGAAATAAGTGTTCCCGTAGCACTTGGATCCATGGTGTTTTTTAGGCGTACCGAAATGTTGGCTTCCTGTGCAGGTAAGATTGTAAGCGGGTGTAATATTTTTGCTCCAAAATAGGCCAACTCGGCTGCTTCTGAAAATAACAGATTATCGATACGGGTAGTTTTTTCAACAAAGCGCGGATCGTTGTTGTGGAAACCGTCAATGTCGGTCCATATTTGTACCTCTTCGGCATCAATTGCAGCACCAATAAGTGTGGCAGTATAATCACTACCTCCTCGTTGAAGGTTGTCAATGTCGTCGTATATGTTACGGCAAATAAAACCCTGTGTAATGTAAATTTCGCTTTTGGTCACTTCGAGTACCGGTTTTATCCGCGACTTTATCTCTTTCAGGTCGGCTTGTTTATCGGCATTAATACGCATAAACTCAAGCGAAGGTAGTAGTTCTGCCTTGTGCCCGTTTTCATTTAGCAAGAAGGTAACCAGCGCAGTGGAAATAAGCTCGCCTTGTGCCAAAATTACCTGTTCCATGGTTGCCCCGAATTCACCTTCGGTTTGCTCGTAAAGTTTAGCAAAATGCGTATCAATTATGTCAAGTCCTTTGGCTTTGTATTCTTCGCTTTCATAAAGTTCTTCTACAACTTTTATGTATTTGTCTTTAAGTTCGGATATTACTCTGCGGGCATCATTTTTTAAATCTTTGTACAAAAAATCGCTAATTTCAACCAGCGTGTTGGTGGTACCCGACATGGCCGATAAAACAACAATTTTTGGTTCTCCGTCGGTAATAATATTCATTACCGAACGCATATTCTCAGGCGATCCTACTGATGTGCCGCCAAATTTGAAAACTTTCATAAATCTATTTTTAATTGTTTCCCGTTAAATTGTATGCAAATATGACAAAAATTATTGTTTGGTTGAAGAAAGTTCACCTTAAAGATTAATATATGCTCTAAGATGAACACAATATTAAGTATAATACCTATGTTTTGTTATTGCCATAACGACCTTGGATATTTTCCGGCGCTGATTAGTGTTTGTATTTTTTCAATTACCACTGGTTTGTCTTCCTGGTAAGTTACACCAAACCAATCGGCATTGCTCGTAAGCACTTTCACTTTCACCTTTTCAGCTTTTATTAAATCGTCAACATGCATTGGGATAAAAAATTCCGATTTCATTTCCTTTCCTTCTTTTTCAAGGAAACTAACGAACCCTTCTTCAAGGTACTTGAAAAGCGATGGGTGAAAGCCCCAAAAATTCATCGATACGGTTTCATTGCCTTTCAACCCATGTTTTTTCTCATCGCGAATATAGAATATCGAGTTGTTTTCAGTGGCAATTTTTGTGAGCTCGTCAATGTCGATAAGGTTTTGCATGTCATCGGTAATACAAAGCCCGCGTGATACGGTTCCGTTGTCCGACAGGGTTTTATCGAGCCTGTAGCCAACCATGCTGTAATAATTCTCAGAAACCTCGCCGGTCAGGAATTTAGCCATGGTATCGTAGGCTTCTTCACCATAGAAATCATCGGCATTAATGGCTGCAAAAGGTGTTTTTACCGCTTCTCGCGCCGAGCGTATCGCATGGCCTGTGCCCCAGGGTTTTTCACGTCCATCGGGAATTGAGAAGCCTTCGGGCAAATCAGTCAGCTCCTGGAAAACGTATTCAACTTCAATTCTACCCTTTAATTTGCTGTCGAATTGGGCTTTAAAAGCCACTTCAAAATCGCGGCGAATTATGAATACTACTTTTCCAAAGCCGGCGCGTATGGCATCGAATAGTGAATAGTCGATAATAGCTTCTCCGTTTGGTCCTACTTCATCTAACTGTTTTAATCCTCCGTAGCGGCTGCCCATTCCGGCTGCAAGTATTACTAATGTTGGTTTCATGTTCAATTGTTTAATGTAATTTTTGAAATGGTGATACAAATAAATAAAAGATTTCAGAATAATGGAAGTACATTTTACTTTTTATTTTCAAGGTTAAAATAATTTGTGTCTTTTTCTTAATCGTGAGAAAAATGTTCGATGTGTTTACGGTAGTCGGTATATATTTTAGCGCGCGATACAAAACCCATGTATTTGCCTTTGTCGATAACCGCAAGGTTAAAGCGTCCGCTGTTGTCAAATTTATCAACCACGTCGTCCATCGAGTCGTGTGGTGTTATCCAGTGTTCAGGCATATACATCAGCTCCTCAATTGTTATTTTGTCGTAATCTTTTTGCTTGAAAATCAGGTGCCGGACATCGTCCATTTTTACCATGCCTTTCATTATCCCGTTTTCGTCAACAACGGGAAAAAGGTTGCGGTGCGAAACCGAAATGGCATCAACCAATTGACGCAATTTATCGGAAGGGCGCAACACCACAAAATCGGTTTCAATCAAATCGGGTACTTTCATAATTAGCAAGGCTTGCTTGTCTTTGTGGTGTGTAATTAACTGCTTGCGCTCGGCCAGTTGTAAAGTATAAACTGAATTTTTTGAATAAGCTCTTACTATGAGGTACGAAAAGGTTGCGGTAATCATTAAAGGTACAAACAAAGTATATCCGCCCGAAATGTCGGCAATGAGGAAGATACCTGTTAACGGGGCATGCAATACCCCGGCAATGAGGCCGCCCATGCCCATTAATGCAAAATTGTTAATATTAATGTTGAATCCTAAAACTTCAACCACAACAAGGCCAAATAGAAGCCCGGTATTCACGCCCACAAAAAGCGTGGGTGCAAAAATACCTCCAACTCCACCGGCTCCCAGGGTTGCCGAAGTGGCTATTACTTTAAAAATTACAATGAGTGCCAATAAAGCTATTGCAATGGGCATATTACCTTCAAACCTTTCGAAAGGGCTGTTGTAGAATAAATAGTTTAAGTTTCCTGACAGGCCGCTGTTAATGGCTTCGTAACCCTCGCCGTAAAGCGATGGGAAAACAAAAATAATAACACCCAATGAAAGCCCCCCTGTTACAAGTCGCCTTTTGAGATTCTTTATTTTTGAAAAATATTTGCCAACACGGTTAAATATTTTAGCAAAATATATGGATACGAGCCCGGCCACAATACCCAGTGCAATGTAAAACGGTAGTTCTTGCATTTCGAAGGTGCTTTGTACCTCAAAGGGATACAGTACATCCATACCCAGAAAAAGATAAGAGGTAACAACTGCTGCCGACGATGCCAGCAAAAGTGGAATAAGCGAAAAAGTAGTGAGGTCAATCATAATCACTTCAACGGCAAAAACAATGGCTGCAATGGGTGCTTTAAAAATAGCTGCCATGGTTCCGGCACAGGCACATGCCAACAGTAAAACCACATATTTGTATTCGACCCTGAAAAACCTGCTTATTTGTGAGCCATAGGCTGATGCAGTTGAAATGGTTGGCCCCTCAAGTCCAACAGAGCCTCCAAAACCCACCGTTAAACTTGCTGCAATAATTGACGAAAACATGTTGTGCCTGCTTATGAAGCCCTTTCGTTGCGAAATTCCGTATAGCACATTGGGGATTCCTGGCCTTATGGTGTTGCGCAAAATGTAGCGGATAAAAAATACAGCCAGTGTAATGCCAATTAAGGGATATATAAAATAGAGGTAGTGGTGCACAGTGTCGCTGAAAAAGAAGCCAAGAAACCACTGCATTAGTTTTACAGTATTCTTTATTATTACAGCAACAAAGCCTGCAGTAATGCCAATAAGAATGCTCAATATCAACACAAAGTTTTTGGTGCTGATTTTCCTTAACCTCCACTCATGAAATTGTTCAATTTTCTTTTTTATTGGGTTCATTTTTTGCTTAACTTGAATCACGAAAAATTTCATCACTAATTTACAAATTTCTTTTCAGCAATAACAAGAAAGATAAGCCATGATTTATAGAACATTTGTTTTGTTGAAATGGTTATGATAAAAAATGAACACAAAATGAAGATAGCTATTACGGGATCAAGTGGTTTTATTGGAACATCGTTGCAAAATAGCCTATATAAAACTGAGGTAGAGTATTTCCCGCTAAAAAGGGACGAAAGCGATGCTCAGTGGATTGAAAAAATTGGCAAGAGCGATGTGGTTATTAATCTTGCAGGTTCGCCGGTTATTCAGCAGTGGACACCCCGGAATAAAAAGATAATTCTTGATAGTCGCGTACAAACAACCCGACGCTTGGTTACTATTATTAACGAACTTCCCAGGCGTAACAGTCCCAGGCTTTTTATCAGTGCATCGGCTATAGGTATATACCCATCAAAAGGCAATATTGTGCATACCGAAGAAAGCAATGCAATTGGCAATGGTTTTTTGCCAGAAGTGGTAATGAAATGGGAAAAAGAAGCAATGGAGCTCACAAACCGCTATGTGCGTTTAGTTATTCCCCGTATAGGTGTTGTGCTTGGAAAGGATGGGGGCTTGCTCAAAAAAATACTCCCATTATTCAAGCTTGGTTTGGGAGGCAAAGTTGCTTCAGGGAAACAAAGCGTTTCGTTTATCCATATCGATGATTTAATATATGCCTTTAAGTTTTTTATAGAGAATAAGAATTCAGCGGGTATATACAATTTAACTGCCCCTCGAATTTCTACAAATACTGAATTGACAAAAGCTATGGGCAAGGTGTTATATCGCCCCACTATTTTACCTGTTCCTGCGTTTGCATTAAAATTTTTGTATGGAAAAGCAGCATCGATTATGATTCATGGCGAAAAAGTGTATCCTAAAAATCTGCTCAATGCAGGGTATCAATTTTCATTTCCCGACATAGAGTCTGCATTAGTTGATTTGCTTGCTTCGTAGGTATTGAAGCAAGTTTTTAATGATGTTGCTTTATGGATAAACATCACTAAATAAAAGGTGTTGATATAGAGTTAACTCACTCGTTTTCTTTTTCCACGTGTGCTGTAATATAC
>SKHV01000432.1 GCA_007116765.1 Prolixibacteraceae bacterium
ATATCAAAGTTTTTTTTCTTGATTTGTATTATCAACCGGTACATTTCAAAAATGTATCCTTTGGAGCTAAACTGAAGAGTATATGAAAGTATATGTCTTCGATGTATATTTCATAATATCAGTGTATTATGTTTGGTTTGTGTTTTTTTGAAGATTTTTTCGATTTTTATTTTGCAAAAGCGCTTAAACAATCTATATTTGCACGCACAAACGGCAAGGGTAAACCAAATGCCGTTATTAGTTCTAATAAATATTGTAGATTACAAAGTAATAATTTTAGTTTCGCATCAGCCTTGGAGAGGTGGGTGAGTGGCTGAAACCACCGGTTTGCTAAACCGGCGTACGGGTAACACTGTACCGGGGGTTCGAATCCCCCTCTCTCCGCTCTTAATTATTACCGGTAATGAAAAAAATATTCGGGGTATAGCACAGTCCGGTTAGTGTACCTGCTTTGGGAGCAGGGGGTCGCAGGTTCGAATCCTGCTACCCCGACTTAAAAATCAAAGGGTTAGCAAATATTTGCTAACCCTTTTTTAATTTAGGTGAAACATAAGTCCGACATATTTCAGTATTCCCATGGAATTTTATGTATACATACTTAGTGAATCCTCAAAAAGATTTTATTGTGGTAAGGCAAATAATCTGGAAAGTGTTTCACGCTACAGTGCATTTTATCCGGAATGGGTGACCGCTTTAAAACGGAACGGGTGACCGCTTTGCTCCGGATTTTGCAATCATCCGCAAAACAACACCAATGAGTTTCGATGAGCGGATTGAAAAGCTAAACTCTACAATTCGTGGATGGATGGAATATTTCAAATATGCCACATGGAGTAGAACACGTATAGCCTGTCCCGATGGCAAAGCGTTTCGGGAGGGGGATGGGCAGTAGCCCAGAGTCCCATATTGGGTACAACCATTACCATCAAAAGGTTGAAGAAACGGGGGTATATTCCCATGATGGATACTTTCAATTTAATTTCCCCGAACTATCAAAATTCGCTATTTCCCGTGATTTGAACCGCCGTATATGTGCCCGAGCAAAGCGAAGGAGAGGAGCGTAGCTCGCGTACGTACGGTGGCCCCGATGAATCGGGGCAAGTTGTGAGAGGCTCTCCGATAGGCATTTAGCCTATCGGCGGTCTACTCGATTTTCTGTTATTTTTTCTTTCAATTTGCTACTACTTTCCTGTCTGCCGTGCGTTGAGGTAGGCAAGCTCTTTGGCTGGTTTTAGCTTCGCTGATTTTTGCTCTGTTCGGCATAGTTCAAACAAGTTTGGCTCTGCTCTCACTTTTCGCAAAAATTGGTCGTGCGTTGGCAGTTTTGTGCGACCAGCCAATGTGCTTGATTACGAAGCGTTGGCATCAGGACAAGTCATTATTCTTTCTTTTTCTTTTTAATTTCCTGCTCCAATTTCTTTAATTCTTCCAAATCTTCTTTATCCGCTTGCAGTGCTTCGTACTCTTTTCGCCTCTGGTCAAACTGTGCGTAAGTTTCACTAACTTGTTTTTCCATTTCAACTTTGCTTATCGAGCCAGCGTTTGTTAATATTTTCTTGTCCTGAAAATCAAGAATTCGGTCAACATTTTCACGCCAAAAATCCATTGTTATATCCAAACGGTTTTTAGCTCTCAATTCTGCACTTTCAAGGAAGATAACAACCAATCGATTTAATGTATCAATTTCATCGTGAGTCAGGTAATTTTTAGCAATGTAAATATCTTGTTTCCTTACTATTGAACCTTTCCAAGATGTTAAATTCATATTTGGTTTTTCGGCATTTGCCCGTGCAACAATCAATTCAGCAGCGGTTTTTCCTGTTACTGCAAAATGAAGTTTGTTTTGAGTTTTTGCAAAAAACATTTGTGTTGACTTATCATCTGAATCGTAATCACTGCTAAGCGCAAACAAGTCTTTAATTTTTTGGTAAAAACGTTTTTCCGATGCACGAATATCTCGTATTTGTTCCAGTAATTCATCGAAATAATCGGGTCTGCCGTCTGGGTTTTTCAGCCGTTCGCTATCCATTACAAACCCTTTTACCATATATTCTTTCAGGTTTTTATTTGCCCAAATTCTGAATTGTGTGCCTCGTTTACTACGAACCCGAAAACCGATTGCCAAAATCATATCGAGCGAGTAAAAAGTAACATTGTACTGTTTTCCATCATCGGCAGTTGTAAAGTAATTCTTTACAACTGAATTGCCCTCTAATTCTCCCTCTTCCAGTATGTTAGATATGTGTTGCCCAATATTTTGTTTTGAGGTGGCAAAAAGTTCAGCAAGCTGATTTTGGTTCATCCAAATATTGCCGTCTTTGGCGTATAAAGCAACCGATGCTTTACCATCGGCAGTTTTATAAATGATTATATTTTGTTGGCTATTGTTCATTGTCGGAACCTTGATTTATGGTATATTAGGATTACCCTGATTTTTTTGTTTGAATTTTTTATTGTTAAGCCGTTTAAAATCCAGGCTTTTTGCACCAAAATTAATTAGCAAGCCAACTTCTAAATCATATGCTTCCAAATAATTTATTGCCTGAGCCAGATGCACATCCTCCAAAGTAATAATTGCTTTAAGTTCAACCGAAATATGTTCTTCAACCAAAAAATCAACCCGACGAGTACCAATTTGCTGTTTTTTATAATACACGGGCATTTCGTATTCCCTCGAAAAGGAAATTCCACTATCAGTCATTTCAATTTCCATTGCACGCTGGTAAATAACTTCCTGAAATCCGTTTCCTAAAGCAGAATGAATCCGCATTGCGCATCCAATAATTTTATGTGTTATTTCTTCGTATTTCATAATATTGTCAGAACCTTGATTTATAAGATTTCCCTGATTTTTAGGATTTAATATCAATAATTCAATTCTTATTCAGTTTTAAATATTTTCCTTTCTTTCTATTTCAATGTCTGAACCGTGATTTTTATGATTCTCCTGATTTTTATGATTACAAAATCCTACAATCTCATTAATCTATAAAATCCCGGTTCAGACATTTTCTACAATGGCAATTTCTTCATCGGTTAAATTGTAAAGCTGATAAACCATTTGGTCTATTTCCTTATCGGTAAGTTCAATATCGTTTTGAAGTAGATTTATTTCTGATTTATAGGAATTAAAATATTCTTCCCATTCATCTTGTTTAGTGAGAGAAAGATTTACTTTTTGTTTTTTGAGTTCGGAAACGAATGTTTTAAAATCGTAATCGTAAAATTTTTCAATTTTGTTGCTGATTTTTTCTATTTCGAAATTTGCTTTTACTCGGTTGATAAATCGAATGGTTTTTACTTGCAACTCTTTATTAAGCGAAAGCATTTGGTCTGTTTTTTCAATGAATGGTTGTTGGTATTTGGGAGCTTTGGGAATAGGAAATGTTTCTAATAGTTTTCTTTTAACTCCAATATAGCCTCCTCTTAGTACATTTCCTGTATTAGAGGCGAAAAACCAAAATATTTTACTGTTTAGTATTGGCAATATTGATTTTGGAAAATAGTTGGTATCGTCTGAAATCAACAGTGTATGACATTTGCTATTATGGTAAAAATTATTTTCATCAATAGTCATATTTCCACCATAACAGATTTCAGGAGTAATTATTTTCATTTGCTCCATTACAGAAATAGCTTGATTCCTGCTATACTGATACCAACTTTCTGTATCGAATTTGTTCCTTTCTCTTGCCCTTAATGTGTCTTCATAGTTTTCTAAATATTTTAAAGTGTTCGAGTATTTACTCTCCATTTCTTCCTTAGTGAACAAAATTGCTTTGTCGTTTTCTAGTTTGTAAGGGAAAATTAGCCATTCTTTATTCACTAAATTTTGATATTTACTTATATCTTCTCCTCTTAAATGCGGTTTTACTATTTCTCTTTCAATTAAATGAATATTTCCTTCTTCATCCGTTATTTCAAGATAATTCCCTTTGATTATTCCTTTTACACAATACACAGCATCTTTTCCTGTAATAATTCCTTGTACAAATCTTGAAAAAACATCTTTTAATGTATAATCAACATCTTTGATTTTTTTCAAAACGGATGCTGATTTCTGATTTGTTAAAATCCATTGTTCTGTACTTAATTCATCAACATTAATTTCATCAAATAAGAAAAATTCGGATATTTTATCAGGAATGATTTGTTTAAATTGAAGTATTGAATTTTTATGTGACAACGTTATAATGCAAGTATAGGTTGAAGCATCTGCAAAAACCATTTCTGAACCAAAATGTAAAATACTTTCTACCGCTTGTTCTTTTACGAGTAAACCTCTAATGCCTTTACCAAATTCTGAAATTAAAAACTTATGAGGTAGAATGAATGATACTTTGCCTGTCTTGTTGATTATTTCAAGTGATTTTTCAATAAAAAGCACATAAATATCATAATTGGAAGTCGCAGATTTATAATTCATTTCGTAAAAGAAACTTTCTTTTTCATAATTAGTTTTTAATCCCTGTAATTTAACATACGGTGGATTTCCAATTACAACATCAAAACCACCATTTGCAAATATTTCAGGAAATTCGGTTTGCCAGTCAAATGCTTTTTCTCCCGCTACTTCGGGGTTGTCAATTAGCGAGTTTCCGCA
>SKHV01000409.1 GCA_007116765.1 Prolixibacteraceae bacterium
GTCCCGGTAGGCAAAAATTACAAGGAGAAATTATTTGAGAATCTGCACATTATTTGATTCCTTTCATCATTTTTTTCAGCCAAGGAGCTAAAAGCATGAGAATAACAGCAGCAATAGCTGTTTCGATTGCAATAAACCAAAACACCGATACTTCAATATTAAAAGTATTTTCGATATTAAGCGAAATGGCTTTCATTTGCGATGCTACGTAGTTGCCTGCAGCAAAGGAACCCATCCATACTCCCATCATGGTGGAAACCAGCTTTGCCGGTGATAGTTTGGTGACCATTGAAAGCCCTATTGGCGACAGACATAATTCACCAAAAGTATGGAGTAAAAACACCATTGTGAGCCACATGGGACTCACCAGGTTTCCATTGCCCGCTTGCTTTTCGGCAAAAGCCATTATTACAAAACCAACACTGAGAAGGAGCATTCCCCATCCAAATTTCATGGGTGTGCTGGGATTGAGCTTTCTTTTGTCGAGTTTGACCCATAAGAGACTAAACAGAGGTGCAAACAAAACGATGAAAATTGGATTCAAACTTTGGAACCACGATGCGGCAATTGTCCAGTTTCCAATGGTGCGCATGGTGTTGTCGCGTGCAAAAATACTTAAAGTGGTACCGGCCTGCTCAAAACCACTCCAGAAAAATATATTGAAAACGGCCAGCATTACAATCACTCCAACCCTGCTCCATTCTGTTTTGCCGTTTGTGCCTTTTATAATATTGTATAGTAAATAACTAACTCCCACTACAGCTACTACTTGTATTACTACAGATTGAATATTGCTTTCAATCTGAGCCCATCCCCAAATAAAAGTGAAAACCAGTGCCGACATAGATACTACAAAAATAAGAATGTGCAGCCAGTCTTTAATCATCAATCTTACCCGCTGGGTTTTAACTTTTGGTGGCATACCAATATTTCCTAAGGTGTGGCTTCTCAATAAAAACCAAACTGTGCCAATAAGCATACCCACTGCAGCCGATAAAAAACCGTATTTCCATGCTACATTTTCGCCAAGCTCGCCAGCTACCAAAGGTGCTAGAAAGGCTCCAATGTTAATGCCCATGTAAAAGATAGTAAAACCACCATCTTTCCGAGGGTCGTTGTTGTCGTATAATTCGCCTACAAGTGTCGATATGTTGGGTTTGAAAAATCCGTTTCCAAGAATAAGTATTCCTAATCCCGCGAATAAAAGTGTTTCACGAAATTCTATGCTAAACAGTTCGTTCATGGCACTAAACGAGAGCATAAACTGGCCTATCGCCATCGTAAATCCGCCAATGTAAATTGTTTTTCTTTGACCCAAAACTTTGTCGGCCAAAATGCCGCCAATTATTGGTGTGATGTATACCAAAGCTGTAAAAATACCGTAAATGGTAAACGCTTCGAGCTCGGCCATTTCAAAACCACCGTTTACAAAAGTGGCCGTTAAGAAATACACTAAAATGGCACGCATTCCATAATAACTGAAACGTTCCCAAAGCTCAGTGGCAAAAAGCGACGACAAGCCTATTGGGTGTCCAAGAAATGTTGCTTTTTTATCGTTGTTCATATCGTTTAGTTTTTGATATCAGCAAATGTACTGTTTTTTGATTATCAACTGCGGCAGGTTTTGACTGAAATAAATGTATTTTTTCATTGTTTTTTTCATTATTTTTATAAAAGAAAAAATTGAGAATGTCAGAAAAACATTTGCAACTTGTGGCTGTTTGTTTGTTATTGGTAATTGCAATTCATTTTTTTATAGTTCAGTATAGGTCTTATATGCAGCAATCAACCGATAAAAATGCCGAAATGATTATTGAACAGCTGAGATAACTTGATATTTTCAAAAAAACGATAAATAAATGAAACTTTTCCATACATTACAAATTGCAGAAATTGACAAATTTACTATTATTCACGAACCTATTTCAGACATTGATTTAATGGAGAGAGCTTCGTCGACTGTTTTTACATATATAGAGAAAGAAAGCGACTACGAAGGCAAGGTAGCTGTGTTTTGCGGTCCGGGTAACAATGGGGGCGACGGTTTGGCAATAGCACGTATGCTTGCAGGCCTATTTAAACGTTTCGATGTGGAGGTATATATTCTTGATTTCGATAAGGGGCTTAAGGGTGCATCGCAGGTAAATTTAGAGCGTCTTAAAGAACAGGGGCTGGCTACAATTAATTTCATAACTGAGCACACTGGTTTGCCGGCTTTAAGCAAAAACTGTCTCATCGTCGATGCTTTGTTTGGTTCAGGACTAAACAGGCCTCTTGAAGGATTAGCCGAAAAAATTGTGCAGCACATAAACAAAAATGATTGTTCTGTAATTGCAGTAGATATTCCTTCGGGATTAATGGGCGAAGATAATTCAGACAATAAACCTCAAAGCATAATAAGGGCTAATGTAACTATTACTTTTCAGTTCCCGAAACTCTGCTTTTTGTTTCCCGAGAACGAAACTTACATTGGGAGCTGGTTAGTGAAAAATATTGGGCTAAGCATCGAAGCAATAGAAGAAACGAGTACAAATTACAGATTGTTGCAGGAAACCGACGTGAAGAACTATATAAGGCATCGAGGTAGGTTTGCGCACAAAGGAACTTTTGGGCATGCACTTTTAATTGCCGGAAGTTATGGCATGATGGGGGCAGCAGTATTGTCGTCAAAAGCGTGCCTGAGAGCAGGTGTGGGATTACTTAGCACTCATTTACCCCATAATGGCTACCAAATTCTCCCCATTAGCGTACCCGAGGCCATTACGAGTATCGACGAGTCTGACATCATGTTCACCTCGGTGAAGAATGCTGAAAAGTATTCTGCAATAGGTATTGGTCCCGGTATAGGTACAAAGGTAAATACACGACGGGGTTTAAAATCTCTTATCCAGAACTCAAGAGTTCCGCTGGTACTCGATGCCGATGCATTGAACATTATCAGTATTGAAAGCGAAATGATTGATTTGCTGCCTCAAAATACCATTCTGACCCCTCATCCAAAAGAATTCGACCGACTTGCCGGAGAATCAACACACGCTTATCAGCGTTTAATGAAAGCTATTGATTTTGCCGTGAATAAAAAGGTGATTGTAGTGTTGAAAGGAGCTCACACCGCAGTTGTAGACTGTAAGGGGCAGGTGTGGTTCAATATAAGTGGCAATCCGGGTATGGCTACTGCCGGCAGTGGCGATGTGCTGACCGGAATCATTCTGTCCTTACTCGCACAGGGTTATTCGCCGCTCGAAGCTGCCCAAACGGGTGTTTACATACACGGATTGGCCGGCGATTTTGCCGCAGCCGAAAGAGGCTTTGAAGCTCTCATTGCATCCGATATTATTGAACATTTAGGTAAAGCTTTTTTGCAGATTCATAAAAAAACTTAATCTGAATTACGTTGTGTCTTTTTTTCTCATATTTGTAGTTGAAAATTTTAAATCTATATAGAATGCGTACATACATATTATTTTTCTTGCTTTTCAGTATTTCCTACACTACTTTATTTGCCGCTCCTCAGGATAGACGGCGAGGTTCTTCCGATGAAGAAGCAATAGCACTTCCGGTTGAGGGTATAGTATATTCATTACCACGTAGTGGTTTTGTAATTGAAGTGAAGGCACAAAAAAATGTATTTAAACCCGGACCCTACGCAGCCTATGCAAAAAGATACCTGGGGATTGAAAACGCGATCGTGAGAGAAAAAATAAGCTGGGAAATCACTGCAATTGATGTAGATGGCTTTTCTGAAGCTGACCCCGATGCAATGTTCATTGCCAAAGATTCAGTGGCTGCACGTCTGTCGATGCTGCCCAATGGAATTGTATCCGGAATTAATACAGGAGAATTTATTGAACCTGTGGACGAAATAATTGGCAGTGATTTTATCGTGCGAAATGATGCCTATACGCACATGTTCACCGATTTATCGTCGGATGATTTTTACAACATTACAGTGGAAAGCGAAACCGGAACGGAACGGTTTCAGGATAAATCCATTGAAGAAAAAGCCCGCGAAGCTGCAGATTACATTATGCGATTGCGAAAGAAACGCTCGTATGAAATCCTCGATCCTTCCGATGTAATTCCAGAAGACGGCACAGGCTATAAAGTGTTTGTGGAAGAAGCACACCGACTGGATGAAAAGTATACTGAGCTGTTTACCGGTAAACAATTCAATTCGGAGCATATCTTTAGCTTTATTTTTATACCCGATGGGAATAATGTACGCAATGAAGTGCTATTCCGCTTTAACGAAGAAAAAGGAATTTTACCAAAGAGCGACATGTCGGGGCGTCCTGTATTTATTTCGATGAGCAAAGATCAAAAAGCATTCGAGAGCGCTCAGCGTTTGAGTAAAGCCGAGAGCCCGCAAGCAGGGCAAAGTGGTGCATATTACCGAATTCCACTTGCTGCAAACATTACTATTTCCGAAGGAGTAAATACAATTTATACCGGAAAGTCAATTGTTGCACAGTACGGGGTTTTTGCACCTGTACCTGAAAATTTCCTTACAGGAAAGTATAAAATACATTTCAATACTCAAACCGGAGCCATTAAAAATGTTACAGCTATAAAATAGAAAGCATGA
>SKHV01000357.1 GCA_007116765.1 Prolixibacteraceae bacterium
CCGAATTTATGTGCGAGATTTTCGCTTGAACGTGTTTTTGACTGAAAAACCGCCAGATAAAGTTTTTTATAGAAACTGTATCCGTTGGTGTATAATGCTTTTTTGGGTATATTTGGAGTCTAAAAAAAGCAAAAAGGCTTCAAAGTTTCGTTTATATTGAAGTTGTGCCTCATGCAAAAAGACGACAGTGCAATTGGAAGCATTAACATACAGAGACAGACATAGAACAAACCAGACAATGACGGTGGACGAAAAAGAAAAAAGCCTGCGCGCGAGAAAATTTTATTTGATTTTCGCCAGTACACAGCAAGCACATTGTCGTGCTCGTTCCTGCGCGCGCCAAAGAGCTTGCTCTTGCCCACGCACTCAATTAAACTAACTGCAATGGCATTTGAACCAGACAAAATAACAAAGGAGCATGTACTAAAAGCGGTACAGGAAATTGAAAGTAAAGAAATTGAACTAAGACCTTCAACTGGATATGATGTCATTATTGAGGGTAAAGCGTATCCGCCAAAAGAGATTATGCGATTTTCTCATGAGCAAATGAATGGAAAGCATATCTGGAATAAAAGCGGTGGAGAACCAACAAATAAATTTCTATCAAATCTCGGATTTGAGATAAAATCCAAGTCAAGTAACGGCAATCCAAATATCGAGCAGACAACAGGACGAATCTGGAAATTAGGGTGCAATTGGGGAAGCGGAAAACCAAGCTTCTATGAGTATATCAAAGAACTACAAATTGTAATTGGTGTAAGTGATAAACCATACAACATAAATGATTTGGTGATAGTCACAGAAGGACATCAAGTTAGGTCTATTGCGAAAGTTTTGGAAATTCCGCAACCTGTGACGACAAACACGGAATTACAATCGGATTTCGAAAAACATGAAATAGAATATGAAGACTGGGTTACCTATGCGGAAGTTGAATTGTATGAGTTGACAGCAGAAGAGCAGTTTAATTATCAACTTCAACAAGGAATATGCAAAGTAAACAACCGTGAAATTCGGGATAGAACAATACAGCTCTGGGATGAGCGCAATGTTTCATTTTGGATTTTTCAAGGCAATCCAAGTGTCTTTGACTTTGAGACAGCGATAAAAGAAGACCTATTGCACGACTGGACTGTATCTGCTCACAAAGACAAAATCAAAGAGCGCGATAAAGTAATTCTCTGGATTACTGGAAAAAATGCTGGCTGCTATGCGTTAGCTCAAATTTCAAACAGTCCAAGAGAAACAAAAAGCTCCCCTGATGATCATCTATGGAAATCAAAAGATAAAAACGACCTGAAAGCGGGGATTAAGATACAGGCCAACCTTATTGATACTCCTTTACTTTGGAAGAATATCAAATCAGTAAAGGGCATTGAGAATCTAAAAGTTGGAAATCAAGGAACCAATTTTTCTGCTACACGACAAGAGTACCGAATTATAGAAGCCCTTGCCGAAAATGCAATGCAAAGTAAACACGAACACTATGATATGAAGTCGAAGAATATTATCCTTTACGGTCCGCCTGGAACTGGTAAAACCTTTAACAGCGTTGACCATGCTGTAGAAATCGCATTAGGAAAATCGTTAGGCAGTCACACCCAAAATAAAGCTGAATTTGACAGGTTACGAAAAGAAGGTCAAATTGAGTTCGTTACATTCCATCAGAGTTATTCCTATGAAGATTTCATGGTAGGTATCGCCCCTGACACTACCTCTGGAACACTACGATTTGATAAAAAAGATGGCATCTTTAAACAACTATGTGAAAGAGCCAAACAAAATTGGTCAACGGCTACAAAAAAACAAGATCAGACAATTGACTTTGATTATGTGTTCAATAGTTTCTTCAGTAAGCTCATCGAAGAAGAAGTTGAAGAAGTTGAAATTCCAATGCGAAGCAAAGGTTACAAGTTCAAAATTACCGCGATAGATGTTGAAAATGGTCGAATTAAGTTCACTAAGCAAAGCGGAGGCACAGGCCATGATTTATTAGTAAAAAACACAAAAAGAATTTATGATGAAACCTTAGATTATGGTGAACAAGGATTGGGTGTTTATTACAACCCTTTAGTGGATCAGTTAAAACAGTATGCAAAAACGCTCGAACCAATTCAAGAAGAAATTGCACTCAAGAACTTTGTCTTGGTTATTGATGAAATAAATAGAGCAAATATTTCAAGAGTATTTGGTGAGTTAATCACTTTACTGGAAGACGACAAAAGATTAGGAGAAGAAAATGAACTTAATATAACATTGCCTAATGGCGAAAAAGATTTTGGAATTCCACCAAACCTGTTCATTATCGGCACCATGAATACCGCAGATAAGTCTATTGCCCTTATTGACATAGCTTTACGCAGGCGATTTGAATTTATTGGTTATTACCCACAGTATGAAGGTTATGATGAAAATGCAATTAAATTGTTGCAAGCTGTAAATGCATCAATTTTCGAGAATAAAAAGTCAGCAGACTACCTAATAGGGCATGCCTATTTTATGAAGCAACTGCCCATTGAAACCGTTTTGGAAAACAAGGTTCTCCCTTTACTTATGGAGTACTTCTCAGGTAAAACCGATATAGTGAGCAGCATTTTTGAGGGTTCCGGGTGGACAGTAAGTTATGACTCTTCATCTTATTCCTGGAATATATCTAAAGGTGGTGCATGATTTCATTATTTGAATACGGAAAATGGTCAACGATTTCAGAAAGAGAAACTCTTGAAGATATATTATTATCCATTTGGCAAAGCCGCATTTTCACCCATGATTTTGTGCTTTCCGATAATGAAAAGGATAAACGGTATCAACCATTTTTACAATTTGACGGAAACAGCATACGAGCAAAGAATTATGTGGGGTTTATCCAAAATGGAGCGGAGATAATTGAAATTTATCCAAAGGTTTTCAAGTCCAATGACACTGCAATTGGGTCAAAGGAATTAATGCTCAAACACATATTTTATTGGTTCCGCTATTGTCGAAAGTGGCGTTTCCCTTTTAGCCAAGCTTCACTTGATACTTCAGAAACGACTGAATTTCCTGAACTCATCATCAATTTAATTGCTAATCAGTTCTTAGAAGCAGTTGCCAACCAACCTCTTACCATGTATCAAGAGTTAGAGGAAGCCATGCAAACACCAAGAGGTTCTATTAACTTCAAAAGGTACATCACCAATAGCATTTCCTATGGTAACTTTCAAAGCATAGAATGTGATTACGAGCCTTTTCTGTTTGACAATAAAGTGAACCGAGCAATCAAGTATTGTTCCCGACTTCTGCTAAACCAAACGAGGTTTTATGAGAACCAGAAAATACTACAAGATGTAATCTTCATATTGGACGAAGTTGATGATTTGCCGTGTTCCGTGCATGATATTGAAAAAATATCAATCAATTCATTTTTTGAAGAATATAAACTGGTACTCGACAGTTGCAAGTTAATACTCAACCAACAGTTGTACTCAACCAACACTTACGACTTATCTCAATGGTGCTTGTTATTTCCGATGGAATATATATTTGAGGATTTTCTCGCAGGTTTCTTGGAAACTTGGTTCTCAAAAGATTGGAAAGTTCACTATCAAAAGTCGGATATGTACTTAGCAGAGACTTCTGAAGGGAACAATGTATTTAAAATGCAACACGATATTTTTCTTACTGCCAAAGACGAATCCAAACGAAAAATCATAGTTGATACGAAATACAAATTGCGACCGACCAAATTCAAGGACGACACTAAGAAAGGGGTTTCGCAAAATGACCTTTATCAAATGGTAAGTTATGCGTTCAAAAGAGGCTGTACTGACATAATATTAATTTATCCGAATATTTCTGAGAGCGTAATGCCGCCTGACCGTTTTGTAATAAGTTCTGGATTTAATGAAAGTGAAAAAATCAATGTAACCGTAATGGAAATACCATTTTGGTCACTCAATAATTTCGAACAACTTGACACAAGATTAAAGGAAACAATTGCTTGGAACATGAACAGAATATGAAAGAGCCAACGCTGTTTTTACCCATTGTCGTGCTCGTTCCTGTGCGCGCCAAAGCGTAAAACCGCCAGCGTAAAAGAGTATAAAATCAAAAATAATTTCGCCACTGCTCGACTGACAAACAATACGACTGACGGACAACACAGAGGACTTAAAAACAGTTGACACGGGATGATAAAAAAGAAAAGAATAAAAAAGCACGAAGGTTCAACAAAGTATAAAAAACATAGGGCAGACAAGGGTTTCAGAGCGTTTAGTGCTCTTAATAAACTTCCTGCTCGGTTGACAGGAAAGTGCTCCGAAAGCCCTACGGTTTTTTATACAGAGCCGTTGTATGCCATGCTGAAAAAGCCAACGCACAAATAGGCACATTTGGTTTTTGCCGACCCACAAGCCAAACGCAAAAAACCAAAAGAGCCTATTTTTTTACCCTCGCTCGGACGGAGAAATTTGAAAATATATTGTAGATTTGACGAATTAGTCCAAACAAATACGACAAGATGAATTCTTTTGGAGAATATTTACGAAACAGACGAGAACAACTGGGACTTCCTCTTAGAAAGGTTGCAGCC
>SKHV01000254.1 GCA_007116765.1 Prolixibacteraceae bacterium
CATTCGCGTGTATTGGGCTTTCATCACCCCATAACCAAAGAACCTATGAGGTTTCAAACTGCAATTCCAAGAAAGTTTACGCGCTTGTTTTAGATTCAAAGCGAATTTCATTAAAAACATTTTAAAAAGGAATCATTTTATTTGATTATTACTTATTTTTATGTTCAAAATAATATTGTTTTTAACACTTTTAATAATAAGCAATGATAATCACTACAACAGAGCAGATCCCAAACAGGGAAATTGTTGAATTACTTGGAATTGCACGCGGCAGTACTGTGCGGGCAAGAAACATTGGAAGAGATATTTTTGCCGGTTTAAAGAACATTGTAGGTGGTGAAATTGAAGAGTACACAAAATTGCAAGCCAGTTCGCGTGAGCAAGCCTTGCAGCGAATGATTAACGATGCACAGCGACTTGGCGCCGATGCCATTGTTAATGTGAGGTTTCAAAACTCGCTGATAACACAAGGTGCCGCCGAAATTCTTGCCTACGGTACTGCAGTAAAACTTGCCTGACATGGATGCACCATTGAAAACCCTGATAATAATTTATGGGATTGCTTTTCTCATTTTCCTTGTCTTATTGATACTTGTAATCAATAATAGAATCAAGAATAAGAAGTCGGAAAACTTTGAAAAACGTGACAATTAGTATGTGATTTCCATACAGGCTGAATGCAGTCAATGACATTTCTCATAAATTTTCCGAATATAAGCAAAGCCATACCACTTTTCTGCTGCTTTTTTCTCCCTTAACTGATTTAAAACAACTACCTTTGCCCCCGTTTTAAAATCAATTTTAAGTTACGTTATGGCAGAAAAGAATATAAGTCTCTTCGAAGAGTTCCCGCCGGTTTCAACCGATGAATGGATGGCAAAAATTGAGGCCGACCTCAAGGGACGCGACTTCGAAAAAGCCTTGGTGTGGAGGACCAACGAAGGTTTTAGTGTGAAACCGTTTTACAGGGCCGAAGACCTAGAGAAATTAAGTTTTGTTGAAACTTTACCCGGCCAATATCCTTATGTGCGTGGCAATAAAACAAGCGGAAACGATTGGTTTATTCGTCAGGATATTAAAGTGATTGATGTAGGAGCGGCCAATAAAAAGGCACTCGAAATTCTCCAAAAAGGAGTCAATTCATTGGGCTTTGTTTTTGAAGGCTGCAATGAGTTAAGCATTTCCGACATTGAAACACTTTTTAAAGACATTTGTCTCGATGCAATTGAAGTAAACCTGGTATGCTGCTGTAAAAATACTTCGTATGCACGCTTGCTTGCTCAGTATATCACCACTAAATATGGTGATGGAGCTAAAGTTAAAGCCTCGGTGAAAATTGACCCGCTGGGAACTTTTACCCGTAACGGAGCTTTTAACGAAGATGCTTTTCCCGAATTGAAAACATTAGTTGGAGAGACAACTAGCCTGAAAAATTTCAGCACTCTGTCTGTTAATGGAAAGTTTTTGCGCGATGCAGGTTCATCAATAGTACAGGAGCTTGGCTTTTCGCTGGCTATGGGTGCCGAATACCTAACCCGCCTGACTGAAGCCGGGGCAAGTGCATATAAAGTTGCTTCGAAAATCAAATTCAACTTTGGCGTTGGCCCAAACTATTTCCTCGAAATTGCAAAACTGCGTGCTGCACGTTTGCTTTGGTCCAAAATTGTTGAGGCTTACGAACCAACTTGCGAATGCGGAACCGATTGTGATTGCAATGGTGAGTGTAAAGACGGCGTGTGTAAATGTTGTGCAAGAATGCTTATCCACAGCGAAAATACCATTTTCAACAAAACCGTTTACGACCCATACGTGAACATGCTCCGTACGCAAACCGAAGCCATGAGTGCCGTACTTGGCGGAACCGATTCATTAACGGTGTTGCCATTTAACGCTATTTACGAAGAAAGCACGCCTTTCTCGGAGCGCATTGCACGCAACCAACAAATATTGCTGAAAGAAGAATCACATTTCGATAAAATTGCCGACCCCGCAGCAGGTTCATATTATATTGAAACCTTGACCGACAGCATCGCCGAACAAGCGTGGAAACTTTTCCTCGATGTTCAGGAAAAAGGCGGATATGTTGAGGCTTTTAAACAAGGCTTTGTTCAGGATATGATAAATGCAAGTTCAGCAAAAATTGATGCCGCCCTTGCTACCCGCCGCGATAACCTGTTGGGAACAAACCAGTTTCCAAATTTCTCTGAATACATGGAGAAAGAGCTTTCAGAAGAGGTGTTCAATAAAAAAGTATGCCGTTCTGAAAATGCAATTGTAGAACCATTGGCCCGCTATCGTGGCGCACAGGCTTTCGAAAGGCTTCGTGCGGCTACCGATGCTTATTCCGCAGGGAACAAACGCCCGCTGGTTTTTATGCTTACCATTGGAAACCTAACTATGCGCAAAGCACGTGCACAGTTTGCCGGTAACTTTTTTGCCGTGGCAGGTTTCACTGTTCTCGAAGGAAAAGGCTACAGCTCTGTGGAAGAAGGCGTTACTGACGCCGTTGAAGCCGGTGCCGACATCGTGGTGGTTTGTAGTTCCGACGATGAGTATGCCGTGTTTGCACCCGCCGTGGCTCAAATGCTTATCGACCCAATACTCGTTGTAGCCGGTAACCCCGCCTGCCGCGAAGAACTCGAAGCCAAAGGCATCAAAAACTTCATTCATGTTCGTAGTAACTTGTTGGAGGAGTTGAAAGCGTTCCAATCACAATTGATAAAATAGCAGATTTTAGACATTAGATTTTAGACAAAAGAAAAATATACGTCATGCACAATTACAGGGAAATGAAGATTTGGCAAAAAGGAAGGATGTTGGTAAAAGACATTTATCAATTGTCACAAAAATTTCCTTCCGATGAAAGATTTGGCTTAACCGCACAAGTCAGGCGAGCTGCTGTTTCAATTCCTTTAAATATTTCTGAAGGTGCAGGACGTGGAACTGACAAGGATTTCAGTCATTTTCTTGATATGGCACGTGGTTCAGTAAACGAAGTTGAAACGTTGATTTTCCTGTCAAATGATTTGGAATATATTTCAATTGAGGAAGTGAACTTTCTTCTCGGAAAAACAGAAGAAATAAGCAAAATGATTGTGGCTTTCCAAACAAAACTGTCTAAAATCTAAAATCTAGAATCTAAAATCTAATAAAGTATGAAACCGAATTTCAAAAAGATAAACATCAAGAACAACGCCACTTCGTGTTGTTGTTCAGAAGCTCCTAATGAAGCTAAAAACGGAAACGAAAAAACATGGGTAACACCTGAGCTTATTCCTGTTAAGCCGGTATATTCAAAAACCGACCTCGAAGGCATGGAGCACTTGAACTATGCCGCAGGGCTGGTTCCTTACTTACGTGGTCCTTACTCGGGCATGTATGCTTTCCAGCCATGGACCATACGCCAGTATGCAGGGTTTTCAACTGCCGAGGAAAGCAACGCGTTTTACCGTCGTAACCTGGCCGCAGGGCAAAAAGGTTTATCGGTAGCATTCGACCTGGCAACGCATCGCGGTTACGACTCGGACCACCCGCGCGTGGTGGGCGATGTGGGCAAAGCCGGTGTGGCCATCGACTCTATTCTCGACATGAAAATACTGTTCGACCAAATACCTTTGGACAAAATGTCGGTGTCGATGACCATGAACGGGGCAGTGCTTCCGGTATTGGCTTTCTATATTGTAACCGGCCTGGAACAAGGTGCTACGCTCGACCAGCTTTCGGGTACTATTCAAAACGATATCCTGAAAGAATTCATGGTGCGCAACACCTACATTTATCCTCCCGGTTTCTCGATGAAGATTATTGCCGATATTTTCGAATATACATCGAAAAACATGCCCAAGTTCAACTCAATTTCAATATCGGGGTACCACATGCAAGAGGCAGGTGCAACAGCCGACATTGAAATGGCTTACACACTTGCCGACGGTCTGGAATACCTCCGCGCAGGTATCAACGCCGGCATGGATGTGGACTCCTTCGCTCCGCGTTTGTCGTTCTTCTGGGCAATTGGCATGAACCACTTTATGGAAATAGCTAAAATGCGCGCAGCTCGTATGATTTGGGCTAAACTGGTAAAACAGTTCAATCCCAAAAATCCAAAATCGATGGCCTTGCGTACACACTCGCAAACCTCGGGATGGTCGCTTACCGAGCAGGATCCGTTCAACAACGTGGGCCGTACCTGTATCGAAGCCATGGCATCGGCACTGGGGCACACGCAAAGTTTGCACACCAACGCGTTGGACGAGGCCATAGCCCTACCAACCGATTTCTCGGCACGTATTGCCCGTAACACGCAAATTTACATTCAACAGGAAACCGAAATTTGCCGTGCGGTTGATCCATGGGCAGGTTCGTATTACGTTGAAAAACTCACACAGGAATTGTATACCAAAGCATGGGCGCTTATCGAAGAAGTTGAAAAGCTTGGCGGTATGGCCAAGGCTATTGAAACCGGAGTGCCAAAAATGCGCATAGAAGAAGCTGCAGCACGTGCACAGGGACGTATCGATGCCGGCACCCAAACCATTGTGGGTGTGAACAAA
>SKHV01000081.1 GCA_007116765.1 Prolixibacteraceae bacterium
CCAACCGTGAAAAAATGAATGCAATAGAATGGGATGAGGGCTTCGGCATGATTAAATATAATCCTCTACACGACTGGACGCTCGACGATGTTAAAACCCACATTAAAGAAAACAACGTGCCGTATAACGTGCTGCACGACCGCGGCTTTGTAAGCATAGGCTGCGCACCATGTACGCGTGCCATTCAACCCGGCGAAGATTTCAGGGCCGGCCGTTGGTGGTGGGAGAACAATTCGAAAAAAGAATGCGGATTGCATACCCACGGGAAATAGAAAAGCCCCTAAATAAAGAAAGTACTGATTGATTTGTAGTAATAAACCTTATCAATTACATCGGCAATAAGTGGTGCCAGCGGCACAATTTTTATCTTTTCACTTTTAGCCCTCAAAGGTATTGAGTCAGTAAAGAAAACTTCTTCGAGTGCCGATTTTTCGATACGCTCATATGCCGGACCCGATAACACGGGGTGCGTAGCAAAAGCCCTCACGCTGCTTGCTCCTTTTTCCATAAGCAAATCGGCAGCTTTGGTAATTGTTCCTGCTGTGTCAATAATGTCGTCCACCAAAATCACATCTTTACCTTTCACATCGCCAATAACGGTCATATCATTTACCACATTTGCTTTGCTACGAGTTTTGTGGCATATTACTAAGTCGGTTTCAAGCAACTTAGCATAAGTATTTGCTCGTTTGGTACCGCCTACATCGGGTGAGGCAATTACCACGTTAGGCAAATTCATCTTTTTAATATAGGGTATAAATAACGACGAAGCATAAAGGTGATCAACCGGAACATTGAAGAAACCCTGAATTTGGTCGGCATGCAAATCAACAGTGATTATACGGTCGACACCAGTAACCGACAATACATCGGCAGCAACTTTGGCTCCAATAGAAACACGCGGCTTGTCTTTCCTGTCCTGACGAGCATAACCAAAATAGGGAATTACGGCAATTACTTTGTAGGCTGAAGCACGTTTGGCAGCATCTATCATCAGCAATAGCTCCCATAAATTATCGGCCGAGGGGAAAGTTGACTGTACAATAAAAACATACGAACCACGTATAGTTTCATCGTAGCAAGGTTCAAACTCGCCATCGGAAAACAAAACGCACGATGAGCGACCCATTTCGATGTTCAAATACTTACAAATTTGCTCTGTTAAATAGGAAGTAGCTGTTCCTGTGAAAACCTTAAGCGGGGCTTTGCGTGGCATGCTCTAAGAATTTATGATTTGATTTACGATAGTGCAAAATTATAAAAATATTGATGTACTTCAATATTTTATTTATCCTTTGATTATTTTTTAAACTCAAAATTACGTCTAACTTTTTCTACTTCAACGATTCATTCACACTTTCAATGAATGAAAGAATTTCGTCGCGCCCCATGGCAGTTTCGCCCGAGCTCACAAACATTAATGGAGCTTCTTCCCAGGTTTCAAGTAGCTTATTTACATATTTCTCCTGAAAAGTTTCCATTTCGGTTTTATTCAATTTATCGGCTTTTGTAAATACAATTACAAATGGTATTTCGTTTTCGCCTAACCACTGCATAATTTCAAGGTCACTATTTTGGGGTTCATGCCTCGAATCAACCAGCAAAAATATTCCGGTTAAGTTTTTACGGTATAATAAGTATTTGCGAATAAACTGCTCCCACTTTTTTCTGTCGGTTTTCGACGTTTTGGCATAGCCGTATCCTGGCAAATCAACAAGGTACCATTCACCATTAATAATGAAATGATTTATCAGCCTCGTTTTTCCGGGCTTACCCGATATCATTGCAAGTTTTTTGTTGTCGGTAAGCATATTTATTAACGACGACTTGCCCACATTTGAGCGACCAATGAATGCATACTCAGGCTTGTCCGACTTAGGACATTTGTCGATATCGGTATTGCTAATTACAAAACGTGCATCTTTTATGATCATATTTTATTGTTTTACTCTTAATTTTTGTGCTTCAAAACTGCACCGTATTTCTCTTCAAAAAGAAACATTTACTTACTTATATATACCTCGAGCAGTTCCACTTCGCCGCCAAGAGGTTCAAATTCAACATCGTGCAATGTTGCAGGCAACAAGACTGTATCGCCGGCTTTAATTTCGGTTTTTAATCCATTTTTTGCCCCAACTCTACATTTGCCTTCGGTACAAATGAGTATAACAAAACTATCGAATTCGAAATAGTCGCGTTGCGCCTTCAACGAAAGGTTGAGCATATTTGTCGTAAAGTATTTACATGAAACAAGCTCAACAGGCTTATTAATTTGAGGCTTAGTTTCTACTTTTGCTTCTTTCACCTTTGAAAAATCCATCACATCGAGCGACATATCGAGGTGCAATTCACGACCGTTTCCCTGTTCGTCTTTCCTATCGTAATCGTAAATTCGGTATGTAATGTCTGATGTTTGTTGAATTTCAGCAATTAAATTCCCTTTACAAATTGCGTGCACGCGCCCGGCAGGCACAAAAAACACATCGCCTTTCTTTACCTGCTCATAATTGAAAAGATCGCTTAAGGTACCGTTTTTCAGTTTTTCAAGAAACTCGTTTTTATTAGTATCTTTTGAAAAACCTGAAATTAAGCGGGGATTTTCTGCATCGTCGAGAGCAAACCACATTTCGGTTTTACCAAAAGCATGATGACGTGCCTTGGCTACTTTATCGTCGGGGTGCACTTGTATTGACAAATCGTCGTTTGCATCGATAAATTTAATAAGTAAGGGAAATTCATCGCCATGCTTTTCATACACTTTACCGCCCACAAGCTCGTCCATGTATACTTCAATCAATTCCTGCAAGGTATTTCCGGCAAGTGAACCATTTTCAACAACTGAAACATTTCCTTCAACGGCCGAAAGTTCCCAACTTTCGCCAATATTAGTTTTACCTTTTAGATTTTTACCAAAACGTTTTTCGAGCTTAGTTCCGCCCCAAATCCTTTCTTTAAATTGTGGTTTAAATATTAAGGGATATAATTCCATCGGTTTCAATTTTCAATTTAAAACTCGTAATCAACCGCTGCACGGTCAACAGTCATTTCTTTCACAAATTCAACTACCTTCAAGTGTTCAGGATGCACTCTGTATACATCAAGCCCGGCAATATCGTCGAAATGTGAGATTAAGCATAAATCGTACGAAGCGGCTTTTAGTTCATGGTTTTTCCCAACTTCAATGTGTTTCAGTTCAGGAATATGCTTTTTCAAATCCAACAGTTTGTTTTTGAATTGATCCAAAGCTTCCTGTTTTTGCTCAGGCGTATCAAACTCTTTCAGTTTAAACAAAACAACGTGATTAATCATGGTATAAATTGTTTTTAATGAGTTGCACTTATTCTTAAAATTGAATTTTGCAAAGATAAGCCTGATAATTATAAATAAAGAAGAAAATTCAAACTTTAAGGGCTTAACTAAAGCTTCAGATATTTCCACACTCAATTTTATCAATTTTTTCTGCATTTAACAAGCTCCAAGGCAAATGAAAAACTGCAATAAATGTAACTTTGTGTTTTTTTATTATTTTTGAACAAACATTAAAACATTATGATAGTAATTGGAATAGCAGGAGGCACAGGGTCGGGAAAAACCACAGTGGTTCGCGAAATCACGAAGAACCTTTACCCTGCAAGAGTTGAGGTAATATCGCAGGATGCCTATTATCGCGACAATGTACACCTGCCCCTTGAAGAACGCCAAAAAATTAATTTCGACCATCCCGATGCAATTGAGTTTGAATTGCTGGTAAAGCACATTAAAAAACTGAAGTCGGGAGAAAAAGTAGAACAACCAATTTATTCGTATCTCACATGCACCCGCTCGGAAGAAACAATACCAATAGAGCCTCATAAAGTAATGATAATAGAAGGAATTTTATGTCTTACTCAGCCCGAATTGCGAAAACTGATGGACATTAAAGTGTTTGTGGACTGCGAAGCCGACTTGCGACTGTCGAGGGTCATTCAGCGCGATATTATTGAACGTGGCCGTGGCGTGGATCAAACCCTTAAACGATACGAAGACACCGTACGCCCCATGCACCTTCAATTTATTGAACCCAGTAAACGATACGCCGACATCATTGTGCCTCAAGGAGGTAAAAACACAGTTGCCATAAACATCCTCACCCAATTTATCGACAACCAACTCTCAAAAGAATAAGCAATATGCTAAAAAACATCAACATAGAACAAATACTATTTGTCGATATTGAAACAGTACCTTTACATCCTGATTTTGAAGAATTACCTGAAACATTTCAAAAACTTTGGGATAAAAAGTCGGCCTATTTTCGACAAGAAGGACAAACAGCCGCCGAAGTATATGAACGTGCTGGCATTTATTCCGAGTTTGGAAAAATTGTATGCATATCGGTAGGCACGGTATATCAGAAGCAAGGAGAAAAACGATTCAGGGTAAAATCATATGCCGGACACGACGAAAAAAAACTGTTGCACGAGTTTGTGAACATGCTTGAGAATTATAGCCGCCAAGGGTCAATTAAACTATGCGCCCATAACGGACAGGAATTTGACTATCCCTACATTGCGCGCCGCTGCCTCATTACCGGTGTACCAATACCCAAACTACTCGACATTGCAGGGGCTAAACCCTGGGAAACGAAAGAAGTTTTGCTCGACACCCTGCAACTATGGAAATTTGGCGATTACAAGCATTTCACCTCGCTTGATCTGCTTTGTGCAATTTTTGAAATACCCACACCCAAAGACGACATTGACGGAAGCCAGGTTGCCGATGTGTATTATAATCAAAACGACCTTGATCGCATAATTACCTATTGCGAAAAAGATGTTTTTGCCCTTGCACAACTTTTTTTGCGTTTTCAGGGCAAGTCCATACTTCCGCAAGAGGCTTTTGAAACTGCTTAGAAATTAACAAACGGCAAAAATGCATATTTAATCATGAGCAATAACAAACTTCTAAATACCGCAATAGTTGCCGCCACCGAAGCAGGAACAAAAATTATTGAATTATATCAAAGCGATGAATATCAAACAGAATACAAAAGCGACCAATCGCCCTTAACCCAAGCCGACAAAGCTGCACATCGAATAATTTCAGCTAAGCTTAGCGCTACTCCACACCCGCTTTTAAGTGAAGAAGGCCTGATTAGCGATTACAAAACCCGCAAAAAATGGAATACTTTCTGGCTGGTTGATCCGCTCGACGGCACAAAAGAATTCATCAAGAAAAATGGTGAATTCACAGTAAACATTGCGCTAATACATCATGAAAAACCAATATTGGGAGTGATATATATTCCGGTAACTCGCGAGCTATATTTTGCCGACGAGAACGGAGCTTATAAGTCAAGTTTCTCACCCGAAATCGAAAATATTTACGAGAAAGCACAAAATCTTCCCCTGCAATACCATCATTCCGAATATATAGTAGCCGCATCGGGTTCGCATATGAATATAGAAACCGAGCAATATATAAAATCACTTCAAACCAATAATAAACCACTCAAGATAATATCAAAGGGCAGCTCAATTAAATTTTGCCTAGTTGCCGAGGGTAGTGTACATTGCTATCCGCGTATGAGTCCCACAATGGAATGGGACACTGCTGCCGGACATGCAATTGCTCATTTTGCCGGAAAAAGTGTTACTTCGCATCCCAACGGAAAACCATTGCAATACAATAAAAACGATTTACGAAACCCTAACTTCGTTGTAAATTAATTTGAAATGAATATTGAAAGCTACATAGTGATATTTGTAATAATAGCAATGGTTGTTGCTCTTGCAAAAGATGCCATGCGGCCGGGCTTGGTTCTTTTTTCGGGTGCAGTTTTTTTTATGGCAACAGGCATAATTACTCCTCAGGAAATGAGTGCCGGATTTGCAAACCGTGGCATGCTCACCGTAGGAGTTTTGTTTTTAGTAAGCGAGGGTGTACGTTATTCTGGCATTCTGAATAAACTGGCACGCAACCTATTACCCGATAAAAAACGCTCAATGCCCCGCATGCTACTTACACTAATGCTTCCAATTTCAGCTCTTTCGGCATTTTTAAACAACACTCCCGTGGTAATAATTTTTGCACCGGTTGTAAAACGCTGGGCCGAGCGACTGAAAATATCACCTTCAAAATTTCTGATTCCACTTTCTTATGCTACAATTTTTGGTGGCATTTGCACCCTAATAGGCACCTCGACAAATCTTGTGGTTGATGGCATGATGCAGGAAAACGGCTTCAAAGGATTAAATATGTTTGAACTAACCCGTATAGGAATTGTAATTGCACTTGCAGGCTGGATATATGTGGCATTTATTGGACACTATTTGTTGAAGACTAATAAAAAGTCAAATCAATCGAGCGAAAGAATCGACTCTCGCGAATATTATTTCAACCTAAAAGTAACAAAAAACAGTAGTTACATTGGCGAAGTAATTAAAAAGGGACAAATAGAAAACAACAAAAACGTTACGATAGCTGCCATTGAGCGTAACAATAAAATGATCGACACTTTAACCGAAAGAGTGGTTCTCCAGGAAAAAGACAATTTGCTTGTGTGCGGCAACGAAGAAAACGTGGAAAACATAATCTCGATGAATGGCTTCGAAATTGTGACTCACGAAAACATAGAACAAATGTTTAAACAGGAGGAACTTCAAAAAATAGAAGTCGTACTGGCTCCACGCTTCCCAGGAATAGGCTCCACGCTCGAAGAATTTGATTTTTACAGCAGATACAAAGGCATTGTAATGGCCATACACCGCAACGGCTCAAACATCACCTCGAAATTAACACAAGAGCGCTTGCGGGCCGGAGACTCTTTAATTATCTTAAGCGACAATGAATTTGTTGACACCTGGAAGGATTCAAAAATATTCTTCCTCATTTCATCAAAAGGCGAAGTAGAAAAGCCGGTAAAAACGTACAAAATTGGATGGACCATTGCCACCGTTTTAATTATGATCTTGGGAGCAACCTTTGGGCAACACCTCCCCACCATAAAGGGTAACACCCCCGACATGTTTCTTTTTGCATCAATGGCTGCAGTAATGATGGCTATTCTGAAAATTTTTCCTCCAAAAAAATATGCCCATGCAATTAGCTGGGATGTGCTTATCACCATTGCAGCTGCTTTTGCAATCAGCAAAGCACTACAAACTTCGGGTGCAGCCGAGCATTTGGCATCAATAGCAATAAACTCGGTTAAACACATGGGCCCTGCAGCCGTGCTGGCAATTATTTACCTGCTTACTATGTTTTTCACCGAAGTGGTAACAAACAATGCTGCGGCGGCAATTACATTTCCCATTGCTATGGCGGCGGCGGCACAGTTGGGAGTTGATCCACGTCCATTTTTTATAGCAATCTGTATTGCTGCATCGGCAAGTTTTTCAACACCCATTGGCTATCAAACCAACCTCATTGTGCAATCATTCGGAAACTACAAATTCAAAGATTATTTAAAAATAGGAATCCCGCTTAATTTGCTCTCATTCATTTTGTCGGTTATGCTCATTCCTCTTTTCTGGAAATTTTAAGCATCTGTCTCAATGCTAAATTAACGTACAGAAAGCCACTTTATCATCACTCTTTTCGGCATTATCAACTTATGCATTATATTTGCAAGTCAACATTCTTTATTTATATAAAACATGCAAAATTATAATCTTAGTCACCTTAAAGAACTCGAAGCTGAGGCTATACATATTATCAGAGAAGTAGCTGCCGAGTTCGAAAACCCTGTAATGCTTTATTCAATTGGAAAAGATTCATCGGTAATGGTACGCCTTGCAGAAAAAGCATTTTATCCCGGCAAAGTACCTTTTCCCTTAATGCACATCGATTCAAAATGGAAGTTCAAAGAAATGATTGAATTTCGCGACAACTATGCCCGCGAAAACAACTGGGACTTAATAGTGCATTACAACAAAGAAGGTTATGAGTCAGGCGTTGGCCCTTTTACTCACGGAAGTAAAGTACACACCGATATAATGAAAACCCAGGCATTATTGGCCGGCCTTAATAAACACAAATTCGATGCAGCGTTTGGTGGTGCACGACGCGACGAAGAAAAATCCCGGGCGAAAGAGCGCATTTTCTCATTCCGCGACAAATTTCATCAGTGGGATCCCAAAAACCAGCGTCCCGAACTTTGGGATGTGTACAATGCTAAAGTACAAAAAGGCGAATCGATAAGGGTTTTCCCAATATCAAACTGGACTGAGCTTGATATCTGGCAATACATCCGTCTTGAAAATATACCTATTGTACCGCTTTATTTTGCCAAGGAGCGCCCAATGGTCAACATGGACGGAACATGGGTAATGGTTGATGACGACCGAATGCCAAAAGAACTTCGCGATAAAGCAGAAATGCGTATGGTACGTTTCAGAACTCTGGGATGCTACCCGCTTACGGGAGCAGTTGAATCAAATGCCTCAACCATTGAGGAAATTGTGGAGGAAATGATGACCGTTACGGTTTCAGAGCGAACAACGCGTGTCATTGATTTTGACCAAGAAGGAAGCATGGAACAAAAAAAGAGAGAAGGGTACTTTTAACAATCAATATGTAACTACAATGTCTGAGAACAACAATATTTCAAAACAGAATAACAATACACCCACAGGAGGCACTCGTGGAACGCTAGACATACAAACATTTCTGGCACAGGATGAACAAAAAGATTTATTGCGAATTTTAACTGCTGGCTCGGTCGACGACGGAAAATCGACACTGATTGGCAGGTTGATGTTCGACAGTAAGATGATTTATGAGGATCAGCTGGCTGCACTCGAACGCGACAGTAAAAGGGTGGGGCATGCTGGCGAAGAAATTGACTACGCACTCCTACTTGACGGGCTAAAAGCTGAACGAGAACAGGGAATCACAATTGATGTGGCCTACAGGTATTTCAGCACTAATAAAAGAAAATTTATTATTGCCGACTGTCCGGGACACGAACAGTACACCCGTAACATGGTTACAGGAGCATCAACAGCTAATCTGGCAATAATTCTTATAGATGCCACGCAAGGAGTAATTACCCAAACCCGCAGACACACCTACCTTATTTCGCTTTTGGGCATAAAACACGTAGTACTTGCAGTAAACAAAATGGATTTAGTGGACTATAGCCAAAGTATTTTCGACGAAATATGCAGCGAATACAAAGCTTTTGTCACACAACTCAACATACCCGATGTGGAATTTATTCCAATTTCAGCCTTAAAAGGTGAAAACATTGTAGAATCATCAGAAAAAATCCCTTGGTACCACGGGAAAAGCATGCTCGAATTTCTTGAAGAAGTTCACGTGGCCAGCGATCGCAACTTTGAAGATTTCCGTTTTCCGGTGCAATATGTAAACCGCCCTAACCGCGACTTCAGGGGTTTTGCCGCTAAAATGGCATCAGGCATTGTGCACAAAGGCGATAAAATAATGGTGCTGCCTTCGAGAAAAACATCGACCGTAAAATCAATTGTAACTTACGAAGGAGAGCTCGACGAGGCCTTCCCTCCTCAATCGATTACCATTACACTGAACGACGAAATTGATATTTCGCGTGGCGAAATGATTGTGCACCCCGACAACCTGCCTCATGTTGAACGACATTTTGAGGCCATGTTGGTTTGGATGGACGAAAAACCCATGAACCCGGCTACTCAATTCTACATTAAGCACAACACCAATACAACCAAAGTTCGTATCGACAAAATAAAATACAGGGTTGATATCAATAACCTTTCGAAATCGGAAATCAGCTTTTTCGAATTAAACGAAATTGGGCGCGCAGTTTTCACCACAGCAAAACCTATTTTCTTCGATTCGTACAAAAAAAATAAAGGCACAGGTTCGTTTGTATTGATCGATCCGGTTTCAAATAATACCTGCGCGGTGGGAATGATTATCGATAAACTCGATGCCAACGACCTACCGTCGAAAATATCGCTCGAAGAATATCGCGATAAAATTGATCAGGGGCAATGCCTCGTTTCAAAAGCAGAAAGGCAGAAACGCTACAACCAAAAAGGAACTACACTATGGATTACAGGGCTACACGGTTCGGGGAAAAACGAGCTGGCTTATCATCTCGAGAAACAACTTTTCGACCTGGGCGCAACCGTGGTATTGCTCGACGGAAGCACAATCCGTTCGGGACTTTCGCGCGAACTTGACTTTTCACCCACCGACAGAGCGGAGCATCTGCGCAGGGTAGCTCATATTTCACGCATTTTAAATGAGCAGGGTATCATAACCATTTGCTCATTCATCACTCCAGAAAAAGATATAAGGAATCAGGTTGCCGAAATCATTGGTAAGGAACGTTTCAATTTGATTTACATGGATGCCGATTTGGATTTTTGTAAGCAAAACCGACCAGACTTATATAGAATGGCCGAAGAGGGCAAACTTAACGATTTGCCGGGAGTACATATTCCATTTGATACTCCGAACAATTCTGATCTTACTTTAACTCCGGCTGACAACAATATCAATCCTGAAAAAGTCATTGACTATTTGAATGCGAAACATATTTTCCCCGCAGAATAATAAAAAAAAAGAAATACACCTCAACTCTAAACAAAACAATAACTATGAGTACAATTACAAACATTTGTTGCATTGGCGCAGGTTACGTAGGTGGCCCAACCATGGCAGTAATTGCCCAAAAATGCCCACACATTAAAGTAAACGTAGTAGATGTAAACCCCGAACGCATTGCCGCTTGGAACGATGTAAATTTGGAAAACCTGCCCATTTATGAGCCAGGTTTGGCCGAAATGGTTGGAGAATCTCGTGGCCGAAATCTTTTTTTCTCCACTCAAATTGAACAAGCTATAAACAATGCTCAAATCATTTTCATTTCGGTTAATACCCCTACAAAAACTTATGGAAAAGGAAAAGGCATGGCAGCCGACCTTAAATTTGTTGAGCTTTGTGCCCGCCAAATAGCCAGCACCTCAAGCGAAAACAAAATTGTGGTTGAAAAATCGACCCTTCCGGTACGCACTGCCCAAGCAATCAAAAACATACTCGATAACACTGGAACAGGAGTAAAATACCAGGTGCTTTCGAACCCCGAATTTCTTGCCGAAGGTACTGCCATTCAGGATTTATTAGAGCCCGACCGTGTACTCATTGGCGGCGAAGAAAACCCCGAAGGGAAAAATGCCATTGAGGCTCTTGCCAGCATTTATGCAAACTGGGTGCCCCGCGAAAAAATACTTCAAACCAACGTGTGGAGTAGCGAACTTTCAAAGCTAACAGCCAATGCATTTTTAGCACAAAGGGTATCTTCTATTAACTCTATTTCGGCATTGTGTGAGAAAACCGGAGCCAATATCGACGAGGTTGCCAAAGCCATTGGAATGGACAAACGTATAGGAGACAAGTTCTTAAAAGCATCGGTTGGATTTGGAGGTAGCTGTTTTCAGAAAGACATACTGAACCTAGTTTACATTTGTCGAAGCTTAAACCTGCAACATGTAGCCGATTACTGGGAACAGGTTAAAACGATTAACGACTATCAGAAACAACGTTTTGCCGATAACATTATCCAAACGTTGTACAATACCGTTTCAGGGAAAAAAATTGCCTTGTTGGGCTGGGCTTTCAAAAAAGACACAAACGATACGAGGGAAACCCCTGCAATGTATGTGGCAAAAGAATTAATCGACGACCAGGCCGAAATACACGTTTACGATCCAAAAGTAACAAAGCAGCAAATTATAAACGATTTGGAATATCTTGGAGTCGACACACAAAAAAATCTGCATATTCATTCAAGTCCATACACCGCAAGCGAAAAGGCTCATGCAGTTGCAATTTTAACCGAGTGGGACGAGTTTAAGTCGCTAAAGTGGGAACAAATTTATTCCGAAATGTTGAAACCTGCTTTCATTTTCGACGGTCGGAGCATTCTCGACATGCAAAAAATAAAACAAATTGGATTTAAGGTTTATTGTATAGGTAAAGAACCTATGTTCTAACTATCAAAACAAAAAACTCACCGGACTATATAAAAATCCGGTGAGTTTTTTACGTATAAAGCTTCAGTAATTGTTATTTAACTGCAGCAACACTGAGTCTTTCCAATATTTTGGTTTCAATCTCTAGCGCAAGTTCGGGGTTATCTTTTAAAATACCCTTAACACCTTCGCGGCCTTGCCCAAGCTTTGTGTCGCCATAGCTAAACCACGAACCACTTTTCTTTACAATTTCCAAGTCAACGCCAAGGTCAATAATTTCACCAATTTTTGAAATTCCTTCGCCAAACATGATGTCGAATTCGGCTTTTTTGAATGGCGGAGCAATTTTGTTTTTCACCACTTTTACCCGGGTATGATTTCCTATCACTTCTTCTCCGTCTTTAATTTGTCCAATCCTGCGAATATCAATCCGCACAGAAGAATAAAATTTCAAGGCATTTCCACCTGTAGTAGTTTCAGGGTTTCCGAACATTACTCCAATTTTCTCGCGCAACTGATTAATAAAAATACAGCATGTTTTAGTACGGTTAATATTAGCCGTAAGTTTTCGTAAAGCCTGCGACATTAACCTGGCTTGCAGCCCCATTCTTGAATCGCCCATTTCACCTTCAATTTCGGCTTTAGGTGTCAATGCGGCTACCGAGTCAATTACTACAATATCAATAGCTCCGGAGCGAATCAGGTTATCGGCAATTTCGAGTGCCTGTTCACCATTATCGGGCTGCGAAATTAGCAACTCCTCGATATCAACACCCAGTTTTTTGGCATAGAAGGGGTCAAAGGAGTGCTCCGCATCAATTATTGCAGCAATACCCCCGGCTTTTTGAGCTTCGGCAATGGCGTGTATGGCCAGCGTGGTTTTACCCGACGATTCAGGTCCGTATATTTCAACAATACGTCCTTTAGGAAATCCACCCACTCCCAGTGCAACATCAACCCCAATAGAACCCGATGATATTGCAGGCACATCATCAACTGCCCGGTCACCCATTCTCATAATTGAACCTTTACCATACGACTTGTCGATTTTGTCCATGGTAAGCTGTAGGGCTTTTAACTTTTCTTTGTTCACTTTGTTTTTTTCGTCACTCATATCTATAGTGTACTAATTATTTGATTCGTATGATCTTTTGTCTTTACTTTCTCAAAAACCTCTTCAATATTCCCGTCGCTGCCAATTATATAAGTTGTACGCAGCACTCCCATATAAGATTTTCCGTACATTTTTTTTTCGCCCCAGGCTCCATAAGCCTTCAATATTTCTTTTTCGGTATCGGCGATCAGGTTAAATCCTAAATTAAATTTATCGGCAAACTTTTTATGCGAAGCAACACTGTCGGGACTAACTCCAATTACTTCATAACCTTTACTAAGCCACATTTCGTAATTATCGTTCAAATTACAGGTTTCGGCAGTACAGCCCGGAGTGTTATCTTTTGGGTAAAAGTATAAAATAACTTTCTTTCCTTTGTAATCTGAAAGAGATATTTCTTCACCATTTTGATTTACCCCTTTGAACGCAGGAGCTAAATCACCTTTTTTTAATAACGACATAGTGTTTTATTTATAAATTATCAATTGAGTTTATTAACTTTACCTTACTTAATGCAAAAGCATTTTGATCTATTTTTTTAATACCGAATAACATAAAACAATGAACAGAACAGGTAAATTTAATATATTTAACACAATTTTACTAATAATTGTTTCACTGCTTTTTTCGACAAATATTAATGCCCAGGGTAATGAAGAACTAGCAGTAAAACTGTTTGAAGACGAACAATATAGCGAGGCACTACCCCACTTCATTGAACTTAACCGGCTTTACCCCGGCGAAGCTATTTTTCAATATTACTATGGAGTGTGTTTAATCGAAACAGGCCGGTACGGGGGGAAAGCACGTACTCTATTGCTACAATCGACCTCGGGAAACGTACCCGACAATGCATACTTCTATATTGGTAAAAATTATCATGCATTAAGCGATTTCGAAAACGCCGAGATTTATTACACGCGCTTCGACAATTACGCGAGGCGTAGGAGCAAAAGAGCAGTAAATTTTAAAGATGTTGTGAAACTGATGGAACAAAATATTAATCCCTTTGAAATAAAATCAACACAACTTGCAACAGAAGAAACAGCAAAAAATCAAACTGACGATACTGCAACACCAAACGATGACTTATCTGAAGTAAAAGACTCGGTTCAGCAAAACGAACCATTGGGCAAAGCACCCGAAACCACTGAATTTCAAGAACAAATCATACCCGAAGCATTGAAAGAAAAAAACATCAACTTTATTTTATCGCCCGAAATAAGATATATGAAAGTGAATCAATTCAAAACACCGAAAGGAAAAGAAACATTTATCAAGGCTTGGAATAAATCGCTTGAACTTGAAAATGCAATAAACATTCTTAACGCATTAAGAAAAGAATACAGGGAAGAAAGCGACAACAATAAGCAACAAAATATTGCGCAGCAAATGCTCGAACTTGAGCTAAGCTCCATTCAGATTAAAGCCGAATCGGATGAAAATTATTTATTAGCACGGACACTCGAAATGGAATTTTGGCAAGATGCCCCTGCAAATGCCCTGACAACTTTAAAACGTGAAAACGACTCGATACAAAGCGCAATACATTTACCTTCTGTCATTTCAGCATCTGAGAGTAATACTATTTATGAAGGGGAAGATTCAGAAGAAACAGAAGAAATCGAGGAAGATGAAAAATACATTGAAGACGAACGGGTTCAACATGAAGAGGTAAACGAAGCAGTGCAAACAAATAATATAATTTATAAAGTGCAAGTAGGCGCATACAGTCGCGGATTACCGGATTATATCGACCGCCTTTATGCAAAAATTGCAGTGCTAAGGCGCATTGACAACTACACCACCGACAAAGGAGTGGTAGTTTATACCATAGGTGAACTTGTAAACTTCGACGATGCAGTAAAATTACAACAACAAATCAGACAGGAAGGAATAAAAGATGCCTTTGTTGTTGCATTTAATAACGGAAAAAGAATAACTTTGAGCGAAGCCAAAGAAATTACCAAGCAATGACAAAAGAAATTTATAAAGAAAAAGGAAAATCAAGCATCAAGCAAACACATCAGCATGAGTTAGTGCTCATAAACGATGAAGTGCACAGCGTTGACTATGTTGCGGAAGCTTTAATTGAAGCCTGCAACCACACCATTGAACAGGCAATTCAATGCACTCTTATTACTCACTACAAAGGCAAATGTGATGTAATGAAAGGCGAATTAATCAGGCTGAAACCAGCTCGAAAATTATTGGTTGAGAAAGAACTTCGTGCAATAATAATTTAACTAATTCAAATAACTAAATGAATGTTATAACCATATTAATACTGTTGATTCTGGGCATTATTCTACTCATTGTTGAATTTATGCTCATACCCGGCATAACCGTTGCCGGAATTGCTTCATTGCTAGCATTTGGTACCAGTATTTATTTTGCATTCAGCTATTGGGGCACACTTGGTGGCATTATTACGCTTGTTGCGGTAATAATTTTCGTTCCTGTATTTCTTTATTTTCTTTTTAAAGGAAAAGCTATGCAGCCCATGATGCTACATTCAGGAATTGACGGAAGAATAATCAATTTCGACCACGAAATTATTAAAGTAGGTAGCGAAGGAATAACCACAAGTAGACTTGCTCCTATGGGAAACATAAAAATTAATGGAACCATAATTGAAGCTCGCTCCAAAGGAAACTTTGTTGACCCTAGAACAAAAGTAAAAATCATTAAAATTGAAGGAAGTACTGTTATTGTTGAACCTATAAATTCA
>SKHV01000148.1 GCA_007116765.1 Prolixibacteraceae bacterium
AATAAATTAGAAATGATAGATAAATTCATAAAAATCACATCGTCGGCTGTACCACTGCCTATCGAGAACGTGGACACCGACCAAATAATACCTGCCCGCTTTTTGAAGGCAGTAGAACGTAAAGGTTTTGGCGACAACTTGTTTCGCGACTGGCGTTATCTCGATGGCGATACACCAAACCCCGAGTTTGTGATGAATAATCCTGAATATTCGGGCTCCATTTTAGTAGGGGGCAAAAATTTCGGAAGTGGTTCGAGCCGCGAACATGCAGCATGGGCAATTTACGATGCAGGTTTCAAAGTAGTGGTTTCAAGCTTCTTTGCCGATATTTTTAAAGCAAACACACTAAACGTAGGCTTACTGCCTGTTCAGGTTACTCCTGAATACCTTCAGGAAATTTTTGAAACCATTGAAAAAGACTCAAAAGCAACGTTTACAGTTGATCTGGAGAATCAAACCATGATCAATAATGTAACAGGTAATAGTTTTGAATTTGAAATAAATCCATACAAAAGAACATGCTTACTTAATGGCTACGACGATATTGACTATTTAGTGGCTATGCAAGAGGAAATAGCGGAGTTTGAAAAAACACCCCTTACCCCCTAAAGGGGGCACACTGGGGTGCAAACTTGGAACATTTGTTCTATTCAATTGTTAAAGAGAACAAATTACAAATTATAAACTTACTATTCAGCCCTTATGGGTTGATGTTGACAAAATTTAATAAATGAACGATAATCTGAATAAGGTAGACACTAAAAAGTCCCCTTCAGGGGATTTAGGGGTCGGGGGCTTAATCACTATAATGGACACTACCCTGCGCGATGGGGAACAAACCACCGGGGTAGCTTTCAACGAAATGGAAAAGTTAAGCATGGCCAAAGTGTTGCTTAACGATCTGAAAGTAGACAGAATTGAAGTGGCTTCGGCTCGTGTTTCCGAGGGCGAATACAAGGGTGTACAACGCATTACCGAATGGGCAAAGGAAAATGGGCATCTCGAAAAAATTGAAGTGCTTGGCTTTGTCGACAATGGGGTATCAATCGATTGGATTATTGAGGCCGGAGGAAAAGTGCTCAACCTGCTTCTTAAAGGATCATACAAACACGTAACGGAACAATTGCGACGTACTCCCGAAGAACATTTAAACGATGCTATAAAAAATATCCGTTTGGCTGAGGATAAAGGGCTTAAGGTGAACATTTACCTCGAAGACTGGTCGAATGGAATGAGAACTTCGCCCGATTATGTGCATTTTATGCTCAAAGGTTTGGCCAACGAACCTGTCGACAGGTACATGCTGCCCGATACGCTTGGCATACTCGACCCCGACGAGACATACGATTTTTGCAAAGAAATGATTACAAGCTTCCCGGGTTTGAACTTCGATTTTCATGCGCACAACGATTACGATTTGGCCATAGCAAATGTTTTCCATGCCTTAAAAGCTGGAGTAAGGTGCATACACACTACAATTAACGGGCTTGGCGAACGTGCAGGTAATGCTCCGCTTTCGAGTGTAATTGCAACCATTAAAGACCATCTGAAAATGGGAACCAATGTCGACGAAAGCAAGCTCAACATAGTAAGCAAGCTGGTAGAATCGTTCTCGGGCATACGCATTCCTACCAATAAACCGCTAATTGGCGAATTTGTATTCACTCAGTGCAGTGGCATACATGCCGATGGAGACAATAAAAACAACCTGTATTTCAACGATTTGCTCCCTGAACGATTTGGACGTCAGCGTGTATATGCGCTTGGCAAAACCTCGGGCAAAGCAAATATCAGAAAGAATCTCGAAGATATTGGAATAAATCTCGATGCTGAATCGCTTAAAAAAGTAACCGAAAGAGTAATTGAATTATCGGACAAAAAAACAACTGTAAGCACAGAAGATTTGCCTTATATTGTATCCGATGTATTACGCAATGAGTCTATTTCACAAAATATCACTATTAGAAACTACAGCATATCACTTGCTTATGGTTTAAAGCCGGTAGCCTCGGTTGCAATTAAGATTAATGAAAAAACATACGAAGATACTGCTCCGGGCGACGGACAATACGATGCTTTTATGAATGCAGTGAAAAAAATATTTAAAAAGTTGCGCAAACCATTGCCTCAACTAATCGATTATTCGGTTACCATTCCCCCGGGCGGAAAAACCGATGCTCTGGTTGAAACAGTAATTACCTGGCAGGGCGAAAACGAGTTCCGCACACGCGGCCTCGATTCCGACCAAACCACAGCAGCCATTAAAGCAACTATGAAGATGCTGAATATTGTTGAACAAAAAATACAGTAAAAATCCAAAGGGGTAGTCATTGGTCATTAAGCCATTAGTCATTAAGTCAATTTCAACAAATTATGAATTTCAAACCACTAACCAGATCATAGACCAACAACCAGCAACCAACAACCAGCAACCAGCAAAAAAAAAAATGACAAAATCAACGCCTGAAGCAATTCGTCACAATTTTGACCAACAGGTTGAGCGCTTTTCAAATATTGAAACGGGGCAAACCACAGCCATTGACTCGCCTTTGTGCATGGAACTGATTTCGCAGTCAGCTAAACTCACCAATCCCAATGCCACCCATATTATGGATTTGGGTTGCGGAGGTGGCAATTATGCCGTTAAAGTTGCCATGCTTTTACCTCATGTTGATTGCACCTTGGTCGATATTAGCTCAAACATGGTTGAAGCAGCCAGAGAGCGGGTTTCTGAAATTATTAGCGGAAAAGTAACTGCCATACAAGGCGATTACCGCGAAGTAGAATTGGGCGAAAATCGTTTCGACATAATCACCGCCGGTACTACCCTGCACCACTTACGCGACGATGAAGAATGGGAACTGGTTTTTGAGAAAATTTACCGTGCATTAAAACCCGGTGGTTCGTTCTGGATAAACGACATAGTAATTGCCGAAACCGATAAGATAAATGACATAATGCTCAGCGGATGGCTCAGCAAATTGAAACAACAGGTAAATGAAGATGAATTAGAAATGTATATAAACCGCTACGAAACCGAAGATACACCTCGCACCTTAAGCTACCAGCTTGAACTTATGAAGAAAATTGGTTTCTCAAAAACAATTTTGCTACACAAACATTTTAACTTTACAGCTTTTGGGGCTTTAAAATGAATGCTCATTATCAACAAAATGCGTAAATTTGCAAAAAACAAAAGTCATGAATAGGGAACAATTAATAGAAGACACCTTTCAAAAAGTGAACAAGCTCCCGAATGAGAAAATTGAGGAAATAAATCACTTTGTTGAATTCCTCTTAAGCAAGATTGAAGATACGATCGATTTGGAGGGAATTGCAGAAATGACATCAACCTCAAAAGCTTTTGAATTCCTACATAACGAAGAAGACTTATACACAGTTAACGATGTAATTGAAAAATACAAATGAAGAAAGGCGACATCGTTTTAACACCATTTCCATTTACCGATTTAGCAGGAAACAAAACCAGACCAGCATTAATATTAATCGAATCAGAATCACTGGTCACAATTTGTTATATTTCTACTCAAATATTGTTTCGAAATAGTAATGATTTTCTTTTGCAACCGAATGAAACAAATCGCTTGAAAAAAGAATCAATTGTTAAAATCAATAAAATTGCCACAATTGATAAAGATCTTATCATCGGAAAAATTGGAACGTTAAACTACACAGAGGCACACACATTAAATCAAGCTTTACGCAAAATATTAAAACTATAAATTCATCATGGGTAAAACACTTAACATTGCCGTATTAGCCGGCGACGGAATTGGGCCTGAAATAATTGAACAGGCACTGAAAGTTACAAAAGCAGTTTGCGACAAATTTGGTCACGAACTGAAGTATAAACATGCCATTACCGGTGCTTGTGCCATCGATACCGTAGGCGACCCCTACCCTCCCGAAACACACCAGCTTTGCATGGAAAGTGATGCCGTACTTTTTGGTGCCATTGGCCACCCCAAATTCGACAACGACCCCACAGCAAAAGTGCGCCCCGAACAAGGCTTGTTGCGTATGCGCAAGCAATTGGGACTGTATGCCAATTTGCGCCCGGTTGAAACATTTGAATCGCTGTTACACAAATCACCTCTAAGAAAAGATTTGGTCGAAGGTGCCAATTTTATGTGCATACGAGAACTTACCGGCGGCATTTACTTCGGTGAAAAAGGCACTAGCGACGACGGGAATACGGCTTTCGACAACTGCGTATATACACGCGAAGAAATTGAACGCATACTAAAACTAGGCTTTGAGTATGCCATGAAGCGAAACAAAAAGCTGACCATTGTAGACAAAGCTAACGTGCTTGAAACTTCACGCTTGTGGAGAAAAATTGGACAGGAAATGGCTCCAAAATATCCCGAAGTGGAAACTGAATTCATGTTTGTGGACAATGCCGCCATGCGCATTATTCAATGGCCAAAAAGCTTCGATGTAATGGTAACCGAAAACATGTTTGGCGATATCCTTACCGATGAAGCTTCTGTTATTACCGGCTCTCTGGGCTTACTGCCCTCGGCATCGATTGGTTTGCATACCAGCGTATTTGAACCCATACACGGTTCATACCCGCAAGCTACCGGCAAAGACATTGCCAACCCCATAGCCACGGTACTTTCTGCAGCTATGATGTTCGAATATGCATTTGGCATGATGGACGAAGGCGCAATTATCCGCGAAGCCGTAGCTGAGTCGCTCAAAGCAGGTGTAGTAACCGAAGATATTTCAGGCGATAGCAAGGCCTATAAAACCTCAGAAGTTGGAAATTGGCTGGCCGAATATGTAACCAAAAAATAAGTCAAATCTTTAAAGGGGGCTGTCTAAAAGTCATTTTTTTGGCACTAATACACAAGAAAACAACACGAAGCATTAATTTTCATAATCAAGGCTTTGTGACAACCTTGCACCTCCGAACCTTTGTGGCAAATTTAGTTTATATGACTTTTTATATAGCCCCTTTTTGTTAACATTTACGATTAATCCTGAATTAATTTAAAATAATTCTATTTTTTTAAAATATTATCGTACATTGCGCACTTAATTATTAAATATTATACAATGAATAACGGAACAGTAAAATTTTTCAATGATTCCAAAGGTTATGGTTTCATTAAAGACAATGACACATCAACAGAATACTTCGTACACTCTTCAGGGTTGATCGACAACATTGATGAAAACGATGAAGTAACTTTTGAATTGAAACAAGGAAATAAAGGATTAAATGCAGTAGATGTTAGACTCGCGTAGTCTATTTAATATATACATTTAAAAATTTTGGTCCCGCTTTAAAAGCGGGATTTTTTTTGCTCTTTATTTTAATAAACATTTATCCGGGCTTGGTGTTTAACATTTTAAACGCTTTAACAATGGCACAATATCTAAATAACGACACGCTGAAACTGGTAATAGCCACTACGGCATTTATCCTTATACTGGCAGGTGTATTTCTCGTATACCGGTACATCCTCAATATTGTTCGAAGTCGGGCTCTAAAGTCGAACCGTAAGTTTGATGCTTTCGCATTAAAAATTCTGAAGATCCCCGTATTATGGGTGTTTTACTGGGTTCTTTTTAAAGTTTTCACCCATGTATTCTATAGTGGACTGGAACTATTCCCTCACCTGCAACACTTTAACAACATCTTGCTTATATTTATGCTGTCATGGGTTTCTGTACAACTGGTAAAAACAGGGGCATACTATTTACAAAACAAGCTCGACATTGATTCTCCCGACAACCTGCATGCCCGAAAAAGCCTCACACAAATAAAAATATTCAAGGCTATTGTTGTTTCTATAATAATAATCATTGCCTTGTCGGCAGCCTTATTAACCTTCGATGGTGCAAGAAAAATAGGGATTAGCCTGCTTACATCGGCAGGTGTGTTTGGTATTATTGTAGGTTTTGCCGCACAAAAAAGCATAGCCATGATTTTAGCCGGCATCCAAATTGCCATTACCCAGCCCATACGTCTCGACGATGTGGTAATTGTAGAAGGCGAATGGGGTCGAATAGAAGAAATTACACTTACCTATGTGGTGGTGAAAATTTGGGACGAACGCAGGCTTGTACTCCCTGCAACCTGGTTCCTTGAAAAACCTTTCCAGAACTGGACACGCAACAGTGCCGATATTATGGGCACTATTTTCCTATACGTAGATTACAATTTCCCGGTTGACGCACTGCGGGAAGCACTTCCCGCAATGGTGAAAGACAACCCAAACTGGGACAAACGGGTAATTAACGTTCAGGTTACCAACACAAGCGAACGCAACAAAGAAGTACGGGTACTATTGAGCAGCCCCGATGCCGGTAAAAACTGGGATTTGAGAACAGCTGCTCGCGAAAAAATTATCGATTTTATCAACACCAACTACCCCGATTCGTTTGCTAAAGTGAGGCTTATTTCTGAAAAATAAGCACTACACCTGAACCCAAGTGCCTTTTTCGGGTATCTCTACGTTCGAAAAACCATTCTCTTCAAGGTACGTTTTATAAGCTTCCTGTGCCACCAATTCGCCATGTACAAGAAATGTGTTTTTCACCTTATCTTTAATCTGACAATTCAAGTACTCGGCCATTTCCTGGTAATCACCATGACCACTGTAAGAGTCAATTCTGAATATTTCGGCCAGTACAGGGTAAACAAATCCGTGGATCGAGACTTCCTTGTCGCCCCTTAGAATTTTTGCACCCAAAGTACGCGGGGCACAATAACCAACAGCCAGAATCGAATTTTTAGGGTTGCTGATGCTGTTTGCCAAATGGTGTTTTACCCGCCCGGCCTCCATCATTCCCGATGCGGATATAATTACACAAGGTTCTTTACGGTCGTTTAAGGCCTTTGAATCCTTAGCACTACGCACATAGTGTAGTCTATGGAAACCGAAGGGATCGGGGTCATCTCTAAGCCCGTGCTGCATTTCATCGTTAAAGCAATAGGGGTGAATTCTGAAAATCTCAGTCGCATTAAACGAAAGTGGACTATCTACAAAAATATCAATACGGGGTAGTTTCCCTTCGTTAAAAAGCTGGTTGAGCGTGTATACTATTTCCTGTGTGCGCCCCACGCTGAACGAAGGGATTATCAGCTTTCCCTTTTTCTCGACACAGGTATGTTTTATTACATGCAGCAGCTCTTTGCTGGCATCTTTTTTTGCTTTGTGAAGACGATTTCCGTAAGTGGCTTCGGTAATAATGTAGTCGGCCTGTGGAAACGGTTCCGGTTCGCGGAGTATCATATTCTGCTTTCGACCTATGTCGCCGGTATAAGCCAGTTTCTTTAAACCGTCGGTTTCGTTAATTTCGAGGTTCACCACACTACTTCCCAGCATGTGCCCTGAATTGGTGAATTTCACCTTTACATTCTCATCAATATAGAACTTACGATCGTAAGCCACACTAATAAATAGTTGCATGCAGTTTTCGGCATCGCGGCGGGTGTATATGGGGCTCACGGGTGGCAAGCCTTGTCGTGCCCGCTTTTTGTTGAACTGTTTCGTATCGAGCTCATGTATGGCGCCCGAGTCGGCCAACATAATGGAACACAGGTCGAGTGTGGCCTGCGTGCAAATAACCGAGCCTCTGAAACCCAGTTTGTAGAGGTAGGGAATCAAGCCCGAACGATCGATGTGTGCATGGCCGAGTATCACATGGTCAATCTCGCGTGGCTCAAAACCCAGGTCGCGGTTCAGGCTGTCGGTCTCCAAACCTTTACCTTGGTACAAACCACAATCGAGCAGTATTTTCTTATCCTTTTGAGTAATTATCAAATGTTTACTTCCGGTAACCTCGCGGGCTGCCCCTAAGAATTTTATAATCATGACTTCGTGTTTTGATTAGTGCTAAAAATGCTTAACAATAAAGATAAACAATTCGGCTTACATATTTGATTATTGTGTTTCTTATTCTATCAAATTTTTGGTAAAGTAGAAGGATTAAGAAGCACTAAACAATCACTTTTGGTAAGATAACCCAATCTGCGATGGGTTCTCACCAAATTCTTTCTTAAAGCAGGTAGTGAAATAATTGGGGTCGCTGAACCCGGTTTGGTAGGCCGCTTCAGACACCCTGCACCCCTCCTTGCTGATCAGTTGATATGCTTTTTTTAGTCGAATTGACTTGATGAGCTTATTGGGGGTTGTGCCCGATAAGGATTTCACTTTTCGGTGCAACTGAGCCAAACTTACAGCAAAATGTGCTGAAAGATATTCCACGTTCAGCTCATTATTCATCATGTTTTCCTCTATCAATTGCTTCAATTCAAGAATAAATTCAACATCTTTCTGTGGTAAGGTTTTATGCAGGTTTTCCGATGTTTCAATTCCACTAAATTTCTTTCTTAGCTTATGGCGTCTTTCCAATAATGAACCGATTTGTGCATCGAGCAACCTGATGTCGAACGGTTTCGTTAAATAAATATCGGCACCGGTACCTAGTCCTTCCAATTGCTGTTCAATGGTGCTGTTTGCCGTGAGCATAACAATGGGTATGTGCGAAGTATCAAAGTCGGCCCTCAATTGTTTACAAAAATCATAACCGTTCATTTTGGGCATTTGCACATCGGTTAATATCAAATCAAAATTATTCTCCCTTGCTAGTTTCAAGCCCTCAAAACCATCAGCGGCAGTAGCAACTTTGTAGTTTTTTTCAAAATGTGTAGACAGGTAATCCCTGAGTTCGTCATTATCTTCAACTATCAAAATGTGTTGGACATTGTATTTTGAAAGTCCTTGGTCAACGCTTGTATCTGAGTGGATTAATTCTGTTGACTTATCAATTATCGCGATTTCGGCATCAAGGTATGCCTCTTTGTCGATTGGTATTATTACGCAAAAAGCAGAGCCGATATTGGGTGTCGATTCCACGTGTATTTGGCCACGGTGCATCGCAACAAGCTCTTTGACTATTGATAGCCCGATGCCGGTTCCTTCACTATTTGATTCACCAGTCTTTTTCCCTTTGTAAAAGCGATCAAATATTCTGACTTTATCGGTTTCGGACATACCCTTTCCGTTATCGCTAATTGTGAGCTCTATTTTGCGGATGTGATTTCCTTCCAATTCTTTCAAATTAATAGCTATTTCTCCCCCTTTAGGCGTAAATTTTAAGGCATTCGACAAAAGGTTCCAAACTATCTTTTCAATCTTTTCGGGGTCAACATAAGCAATCAAACTATCGTTTGAAGCAAAAACCAAATTTACCGACTTGTTTTTGCACTCTTCAACAAAAGCTTCGTAACAATCTGTTATTAAGGCTGAAACATCGGTTTCTTTTACCTCAAGATTGAATTGATTTTGGGTAATTTTTCTAAAATCGAGCAGGTCGGTAATTAATTTGTACAAACGCTTCGAGTTTCGGATAACAATTGTGAGTTTGTTTAACTGTTCCTGACTAAGGTTCTCACTTTGCAATAAATCGATAACCGGAGCGCTGATGAGGGTTAAGGGTGTTTTTAAGTCGTGCGATATATTGGTGAAGAATTCCAGTTTTTTTTCTGTTAACTCGTGTTCTTTTTGCAGTTTGTACTCCGATATTTCCTTTTGCTTTAATAATTCGAACCTCTTCAAAAATGCATATATCGACAAGTATAAGATTATGAAAAACAAGACAATATAAAATAAATAGGCATACAAGCTCAAGTACCACGGAGCTTCAATTTTTATTGTCAAATTTGTGATTACATCGGGTTGGCTTTTATCGGCACTTTTAATTTCGAACGTATAAGTTCCGGGCGATAAATTGGTGTACGTTGTAAAATTAGTTTCCCCCTGATAGTTCCAATTTTCTTCCAAGCCAACAAGCCTGTATTCATAATTGTTGTATTTCGAAAAGCTTTTGTTTTTGGTGAAGAAATGAATGGTAAATGAGTTCATGTTGTACGGTAATACAATTTTCTCAGTTTCTTCGAGTGCTTTTGTCAAATATTGAGTTCCATGCGGACTCCGAATACTTTGGTTCTGAAACGTAATATCAGATATCACTACTTCGGTGGGTATGCTATCGGCATTAACTTTTGATGGATCGATAAGGGTAAAACCTGCTAACGATCCAAAAACAACCCGGCCATCATTAAGCTTTGCCGATACCCTGTCATGAAATTCGTTAGCGGGCAAACCATCCCGATGATTGAAATTCAATATCTCGTCGCTTTCTGTATCGAAACGGCAAATGCCCGATATAGTGCTTATCCACAGGTAACGATCATCGGTCGATTCAATCCTTACAAGCACATTTGAGGGTAAGCCGTCTTTTTCAGTCCATTTCTTTATTGTGCTTCCATCGGCCGATATGCAAAAAAGCCCATCGGTTGATGAAGTTATCCAGTAGTTGCCGTTTTGGTCGTGATAAAAGTCGGTTATCGTGCTTTTAAGCTGAGCATTTAGTTCTTGCAATTTATTCTCAATCACATTATCGTGCCAATTAACATGATACAACCCTAAGTTTGAAATAACGGCCAACAACTCTCCTTGCTGATTGCTTCGCAGCGAATTCAACAAACAATAAGTAACGTTGCTCCCTTTGTAGTACAATTCAAAAATACTGGCAGTTTCTGTGGTTTTGTTGAAGTTTAATAGAATTTGGGAGTGGAACTGTGTCAAAAGCACAAGGTTGTTCTGGCTTACTTCTTTTATGCCAACAATTTGCTGCATTTCGTTGGCTTGTTTACTGCATGGGTGGTATGCTTTTTCAAGGGTAAGATTAGAGTTATATTTCCCTAAAAGCCCATCGTATGTGCCCAACCATACGGCATTGTCGGTGTCCACACAAATAGCGGTTACTTTGGTTCCATTTAGCTCTTTCTGTAACTGATTGCTCTGTATATTTTTATATTGATTGGCGTTTATGTTCCATTCAGAAAGCCCATAATTGGTGCCGAAATAAATTTTTGGTTCATTTACAAAAACCGAAACCCCTTCGTTTTCGTTTGCTGTACAAACTGCAGGTAAACCGGCCAAAATTGTGCTAACGCCCGACCGCGAAACACTGAAAGCAAACCGGCAGGACATTAGCTATGTGTCCGTTCAATTGTTCGATGCCAACAACGTACCCGTTCCTTTTGCCGAAAATATGATTGAATTTGAAGTGAGCGGTGCAGGCAAACTTCTGTCAGTTGGAAATGGCAATCAGCAAAGCCATACCCCGTTAAAAGGAAACAAAATGGAAGCCTGGTTGGGGAAATGCCTCGCAATAGTGCAATCAACCGATATAAAAGGAGAAATAAGCATTACTGCCAAGAGCGGACAGTTGCCGGTGGCAAGGGCTACAATAATTGCGGAATAATGACTCTTAAGAAACTGCAGAGAACACGGAGCTCCACACAGAGAAAACAGAGTTATTAATTTTCATTGCTACCTCATTGTTTTCACCTGTATTTCCAGCTTTATGTCTTAAGCTTATGAATTCAAACATATGAGTTGCGGAATGTCACGCCATGGCGTGATACATATTGGAAATTGGAACCGTATTATGTTTTACTTTTTAACCAATTCAATGTGGTCAGCTGTCAGGACTACCTTTTCATTTTTCTTTTTGAGCTTCAATAAAAGATAATTCAGATGACTCTTGTCTGACATATAAGAGATTTTAACATCAGCCTTAAATTCAAGCTTCACCCATCTATTCATTTCTTTTTGAAATTCTGTTTCCCATTCGCCATTTACAGTTTTAATTCCTGTTGAATCAATAAACTGAATGGAAACAATCGAGTCGTTAACAAATTCAATGGACTGAATAAGGCTGCCATTATCCTTTTTTGTCTTCCCGACAAGTGCATTATCCCACTTTCCAATGAATTCAGCACTAGAGAAAACTACCACCTCAGTACTTTCCTCTCTAATTTCTCTTCTGTTATTTTTTGAAAAAGCAATTATAACAAGCAGCAAAATAATTAGAAAAATGTAGTTCGTTTTTTTCATGATGGCAGAGCTTTATTTTTATACTTGGCAACAAATAGACTTGCACCCTTCTAACCAATGACTCATTGACCATTGACTTATTGACCATTGACTTATTGACTTAATGACTTATTGACTTATTGACTTAATAATTCATCAAAAACTCAACACTTCCTTCAGCCTTTTGTAGCCCGACTTGCTCACTTTGAGTTTGGCATGGTCGTGTTTGAGAATCACGATGTGCGATTCTTTTTCGTATTGCTGAATCTCTGCTATTTCGTCAACCTTCACAATATACGAACGGTGAATGCGTACAAATTCTTCCTTATTCAAATGATTCTCAAAAAACTTCATCGTTTTCTGTTTCACAAACCTCCTGTCGCTGGTATAAATCATCACGTAATCGTCGAGCGACTCAAAATAACGGATGTGTTCAACAGGTACAATATGAATTTTACTTTTATCTTTCACCACCACGCGCTGAATAAATTCAGAACCGGGTTCTTCAGTCAGTTTATCAATAGGAGTTACATCTTGTTTGTTTCCGCCTATTTTATCTTTTGCCCTTTCAACTGCGGCCTTTAAGCGGTCTTTCGGAAAGGGTTTCAGTAAATAATCGATGGCATGTTGTTCGAATGCTTTTATGGCATATTGGTTATAAGCTGTTGTGAAAATAATTTCGGGTCTGAACTCAAGCAACTCAATCATTTCGAAACCGGTGAGTTTAGGCATTTGCACATCGAGAAAAATCAAATCGGGCTTTTTCTCATTAATCTCTTTCAGTCCTTCAAATCCGTTTTCACACTCTCCAATCAATTCAATTTCGTCGATATCGGCAATGTAACGCTTCAATAAGTTGCGAGCCATTTCTTCGTCGTCGATAATTAAAGTTCGAATTTTGTTTGTCATAACAATCAGCTTTATTGCGGTATTACTAAATTCACTGTAAATATATACTCCTCGTCAATAATTGAAAGCAAGGTTGTATTTCCGTAAACCAGACCAAGTCTTTGTTTGATGTTAAACAAGCCTATTCCTTCTCCCTTTTTCACTACCGCATCGGAGTCGTAGTTATTACTCACTGTAAAAATAAGATTATTCTTTTGTTTTACAGCTTTTGTGGTGATTTTTACACTTGAAGTAGTTTCGTACACCCCATATTTTATGGCATTCTCGTATAAAGGCTGAAGTATCATATTGGGTATCTGACAGTTCTCGCACTCTGCGATATCGAACTCGGCTTGAAGTTTGTCGCCAAATCGCACTTTTTCTATTTCGAGATAAAGCCTTATATGCTCAATTTCCTGACTTAAAGTGACAAGCTGATTCTGTTTATGTTTTAACGAGTAGCGCAAAAACTGCGACAGTTTAATTACCATATCCTGAGCCTTTTCGGGTTCGGTAATGGTAAGGTACGAAACCGAATTCAAACTATTGAATAAAAAGTGTGGATTGATTTGCGATTTCAACTCGTTGAGCTGGGTTTGTGTAACCAGCTCTCGAAGCCTGGTTTCTTCTTTCGATTTTTCTTCAAGGCGTTCATAAAACAGAAAGGTATAATAGAATACCGCAATAAGAATGTAAATCATTGCCCCAATACCTGCCTTTCCGGGCATTACCAGTTTCATGTGTTCTCGAATGGACTGCCGATCGAAAAGAAAAATGTCTATTTGATTAGTAATCCACATCCAAAATGAAACAATGAAGAGAAGCGCAAATACATGATAAATCACCACATACATTTGGCTTCTCTTTTCGGTTGAAGCACCAATTACCACATACCATATACCAATACCCAATACCATGAATACAAGATTCGAAACAATAATATCGACAAGGGTAATAGGCAGTGAAACCTCAAAAACTCTACGTTCAAAAAAGAATTGAATAGTAGAAAATATAATCCAGAACAAAAAATACCAGATTAATAGAGCAGGATTTTTCAATAATGGATGCTTCATTGTGTGTCAAATTAAATTTCCTTGTCAAAGTTACGCACTTCGGTGCCTCCAAATATACAAACTCCTGTGATAACAATTGTCTTTGCAGGGTCGGGTGCATAAAGCGGGTCTTTAATCCGTAAATCGCTGTATCCTCCGAATATTGTCGTTACTTTATTGAGCACGGTCCAGTTGTTGGGCACTTTTATTACATGCCCGCCAAAAAGAGTTGTCACATCGATATTACAGCCCTGAGGTGAAATTTGGCATTGGCGCAAATCAATTTCAGAACCGCCAAAAACTGCAGTAGAGCGTCCCCCCTCAAGGTTTTGAGTCGACATGTTAATTTCACGTCCTCCGAATATTACAAATTCGTCGAAATAATCAATAGAAAGATTATTCGAAGATTTCGAATGCTCACTTTCATACTTCACATCGTCGATATTGTAATCAAAATTAGCCTTGTAACTGGCTTTACGATTAGCATTTGGCCTGTATTTTTTCCTTTTCGGCGAAAACATGAACACTACACCCAAAATCAAAAGCATTACCGGCCAAAAAAACTTTTTAATTTGCTCGTAATCGTCAAATACATCGGGTAACATAAAAAATGCACCCACTGCCATCACTATAATTCCTGCTCCTTTGTTTCCGCTCACGAAAACAAAAGCGCCAATGGCTACAAGCAGCATTTTCCACGACAAAAGAAAGTCGTACAACTCCCAGCTGATAAGTCCGGCACGTTCAAGTATCATTACTGACCCAACCAGCAATAAAATAAAACCCATATAAAACCTGCGTCCGCTAATAATCAGTTTTTTTCCCATAATAATTTGTATTTAATACTCCAAAAGTATAGCAATACTTCGAACAATAAATATTAGTTTCGATAAAGGCGGGTGTTTTATCGGTTAATGGCGAATACTGCGATGTAGATGGAAGCTAATGAAACTATTCACGTTGCTATAATAAGAGGTTTATTATCTCCAAGACTGATTTGTTCTGAAGTTTCGCACCGTACGATCTTTGTTGATTTTGAATACCATTGAAATTTGATTACCGCTGAATATGCCCGCGGTTTTGGTCAAATCATTGTCGATATTGATAGTTTGGGCATAGGTTATTGTGATGTTATGCAGGTCGAGAGTAAAGAATGGCTGCAAGTTGGTATAGGGATAATAAATGCGTGTATGGTGTATATTAAGCCCCAACTCGCCTATCATTGATATTTTACTTCGAATTCCGGCAATATGCTCTTTAAAAATCCCCTGTAGTTTCATATTCACAAAAAATTCAGATGAATTGTTTTTTGGTCCGTAAATGGCCGCGAAAGAAGGAATAAAATACACATCGAGTGGTTTTGATCTGTGCATTTCCAAGAAATTAAGACGTGCATTCACCATAAATTTCGAGGGGTAAAGTATATCCTGTGGCGACTCAACCTGATCGAGGTAATACAATAAGTCGGATTCGAGCCTGTTGCGTGTTTGCACTATATCGAGTGCCGCAGCACCAAACTCACCATGCACAGTTTTATAAACTGCACCCACATCGGTCGAAAACATCCATGAGCGTATGTTGTCGTAATCGCCAAAAATAGGATCGTAAAAATTGCGGTTTCCACTGCCGTCGAGAGGATCGTAATACAATTGCAAAGCATTTAGGTTAGTTCCCAAACGCTTAAGGCGTGGAGTGACTGCTAACACCAGAAGACGTTTGTTTTTGCGATTAACGTTCTGCTTTAAATTAAGATGATAGCCATAGGTTACCCCAATATTGGTTTCGTAAGTAGGGCCGTAATTGTATTGAAAGAGCTGGAAGCCTAAAGCCAGATTTCCGAATTCTTCAAAAAACTGATTTATTTTTCCATCCTTTTCTAAAATATAACCTTCGCCAACCCTCGAA
>SKHV01000288.1 GCA_007116765.1 Prolixibacteraceae bacterium
CTGTCGCCACCCGGGCTCTGGTTGTACTGCACATTCACGTATTTGAACTGCCGTAAGGAATAAAGGTTATTGTAAGTTCGATCTTCCAGTCTTTTTGAATATTGCTCGCCCGGATTGATTTCAACCGAACGCAAAAACAGACTGTGATTTAAAGGTATTCTGCCGTTGTGATAAAAAGTAAAGCCGTCGGAATAAGTTGTGTCGCTGTAAACCTTTTTCCCATCCAATGTACTAGTTTTGGGCTGGTCAATGTATATTGAATAATTATCGACTAAGTAGCGTTTGTGAGCTTTTACCGGAGCTGATGCTATAGCATTATCGCCTTGAACTACCATTTCAACATTAGCTTGCCGGTCAAGGAATAAAGTATCAATTCTGAAGTGAATGTATTCCTCGGCAAATTTATAAAACCCATCATTCCTCAGCATTCGTGTAATTCGAGCACGCTCTTGCTGCAATACATCCACATCGAGAATATTTCCTGCTTTAACTAAAGACTCGTCCCTCTTCTCAAGAATAATATTGGCTAATCGACTGTCTTTTATCTGATAATCAACTCTTCGGATTGTGTACGGGTAGCCTGTTTCGACATTATAATAAACTTTAGCCTTTCGCTTGCGTATAGTAATCGAGTCGCTAACTTCTGCCTGGTAATAGCCCTTATTATTAAGGTATTGGGTGAGTTGCTCTACCGATTTCTGTGTCATTCCCTGATCAAAAATAACCGGAGCTTCGCCTATACGCTTAAACCAACCGGTTTCTTTCTTTTTCGACGACAAATTGTAGAGCCATAAATGGAATTTCAAAAACCCGAACATTTTCAGGTTCTCTTTCTGACGCAATTGCCCCGAAAGCTCGTCTCTATCTACTTGATCGTTGTCGATATTTATGTTGATGTTGCTGAGTAAATATTCATCATCGGGTACAAACTTTGTGGTTCTACACCCCGATATTAATATTCCCAGCAAAAACACAAGCAAAAGCTTTCCCCTTATATGTCGAAAAATATTATTCACCTTCACAAAAATAAACATTCATATGTTTTGAAAAGTATGGAAGCAAAGTTATTTTTAGTTTCTCATTTAATCTTACATGCTAAGCAAAAATAAAATCAAATTCATCCAATCGTTGGCGCGCAAAAAAGCACGCGACCAAAACGGCTTATTTGTTGCCGAAGGTGCAAAAACCATCCAGCAACTCGACCTTGCCGGCTACAATTTTCATTCCGTATTTATTACAGAAAACTCCGATACTGATTTGTCAAACAACAATAACGAGGTGGTTTTCATTAGCGAAAACGAAATGAAAAAAGTCAGTATGCTGAAAACCCCGTCGCAACATTTGGCTGTTTGCCACATTAAAGAAAGCGATTTATCAAAAGTAAATCCGCAAAACGAACTGGTTTTTGCTCTTGACCAGATTCAAGATCCGGGAAACATGGGAACCATTATCCGACTGGCATCGTGGTTTGGTATAAAGCATATTGTGTGTTCACTAAATACAGTCGATTGTTACAACCCCAAAGTAGTGCAGGCCACAATGGGCGCACTGGCTCACACCGAAATTCACTACACAAATCTTGAACAATATTTGGAAGGACAACCCGAAAAATGCATAATTTACGGCACCTTTCTCGAGGGCACGAACATTTACAACACCAAACTTTCACAAAACGGAATTGTGGTTTTAGGAAACGAAGGAAACGGCATTAGCAGCAATGTAGAAAAACACATTAGCCAAAAACTACACATTCCGGCTTTTGGAAAAGAAGAGAATGTAGTGGAATCGTTGAATGTATCAATGGCTGCATCGATTATTTGTTCTGAATTCAGGCGCCGTGATGCATAAGCTGCGCGGCTATTTTTTCGGCACACGATTCGCCATCGACTGCCGACGATACAATACCTCCTGAATAACCTGAGCCTTCGCCACACGGGAAAAGCCCCTTCATTTTTACATGCTCAAAAGTTTCTTCATTGCGAGGAATGCGAACCGGAGACGATGTACGTGATTCAACCCCCACAATAATTGCCTCGTTGCTCAGAAATCCTTTTGCTTTACGATCCATCTGCATAAACCCGCTTTGTAGTCTTTCGCCTATAAAGCGTGGTATCCAGTTGTGAATATCGGACGATACAATGCCCGGCCTGTATGAGGTCTCGGGTAAAGATCCCGAAATTTTCGACGAAACGAAATCGTGTAGGCCTTGTGCCGGAGCAATTTGTGAGTTTCCGGCCATTTTAAAGCATTTCGCTTCAATGTCTTCCTGAAATTTAAGTCCGGCCATTTCACGCAAATGGGCATATTGTTTCAAATCCTCGGTGTGAACTTCCACTACTATGCCCGAGTTGGCAAAACGCCCTCCGCGATGCGATGGCGACATGCCATTGACCACCAGCTGATTTTCGGCTGTAGCGGCAGGTACTATTACACCTCCCGGGCACATGCAAAACGAATACACTCCCCTGCCCGCTACCTGCTCGGTAAATGAATAAGTGGCAGGTGGCAGGTATTGCCCCCGGTGTTTGCGGTGATACTGAATAGAATCAATCAACTCCTGAGGATGCTCAACACGCACACCTACTGCAAAGTTTTTCGCTTCGAGGTGTATTCCGTTTTCGCGTAGTAAATTGTATATGTCGCGTGCCGAGTGCCCGGTGGCCAATATCACGGCCTTACCCTTAAACGTTTCACCCGAAACAGTTTTCACCCCGTTTACTCTTCCATTTTGAATAATGAAGCCATTAACTCGGCGCTTAAAATGCACTTCGCCACCTGCATTGATAATAGTTTCGCGTATTTGTTTTATTACACGGGGCAACACATTAGTACCAATGTGCGGGTGCGAATCGATGAGTATTTCGGGCTGGGCACCGTGAAAGAAGAACACTTCGAGCACTTTACGCACATTTCCCCGCTTTTTTGAACGGGTGTATAATTTCCCGTCGGAAAAGGTACCTGCACCACCTTCGCCATAGCCATAGTTTGAGTCGGGATTAAGGCCTTCGTTACGATGAATAGCCGAAATATCGGCTTTGCGTTCCGAAACACTTTTACCACGCTCCACTATCACGGGCTTCAGCCCCAGTTCGATAAGGCGCAAGGCCGCAAACAAACCTGCCGGCCCTGCTCCTACAATTACTACCTCGGGGCAGTGGCTCACATTTTGATATTCAAATTCAATTTTATGAGTTTCTTCGGGTATTTGGTTTATAAAAACTTCGACACCCACATTCATTCGCACCTTGCGGCCACGTGCATCAACCGATCGCCGTACTACATTCAAATGGGTAATTTCGGCTGCGTCGATGTTCAAATTTTTAGCCACAACAGCTTTCAGCTCTTCGGTGTGCTGAGCTTCACGAGGCGACACACTAATATTTAATGTCTTTATCAATGCTTACGAATTATGAATATTTATTCAAAATGAAAACTCAGGGTTATTACATGTGCATTAAGGCGTTTAAAGGCCATGTTGTAATACTGTAGTTGGGGTTCTTCGGGAGGTGCAGCAAGGGCATTGTTTAGTCCAAAACCATATTTCAATTCGGTTGAGAATCTGAAAAATTGGAGGTAACTGTCCCATCCCATACCTATTTCGGCAAAAGTTCCGAATTTTTTCAATCGCAAAAGCTCTTCAACCGCCGATTTCGATATATCTAAGCGGAATGCAACACCTCCGATTAAGTAAGGCCGTTGGTTAATAATACGCTTAGATTTATACTTCAACAAAAAAGGAAAATCGATGTAAGTAGCACGTAAAGAGTATGTTTCTTTGTTCGTAGGGTTTGTGAAATCATGAATAGGTAAGTTGTATGCAAGTTGCCGATTACCAAACGACAAACCGGGCAGGAATCTTAAGTCGAGGTTCTCGGTCAATCGAAGGTTTGTAATAATGGCCACCGTGAAACCGGGTATCAATTGTGGAATCCCGGCTCTTACCTGCATCCCAACTGAATCGAGTTCACTCAAATAACGTGGGTTTACACTACTCAGATTAAAATCGGGGTTATCGGTCAAATAATTGTAGTGGCTTAAGCCCAAATCCATTGTGTTCATACCCAACGTAAAACCAAAATGAAAAGTCTTGTCGTCGAAAGTGGTAAGATGAGGTACTCCAAACAACTGTGCTTTGGCTACCTGTACGGTCAAAAATAAAATCAGTATAAAAAGTAGTTTTCTCACTTTACTTAAAATTGTTTAAGGTAAAAACACCAAAATAGGTGAATTATTGCGTCAATCTCTTTTCTTATATCCTGAATATATTGTAGCTATTCCAAAACTAAGAGTTTTAGCACTGCAATTGCTGTAATTGCATTTTTCGAGTATTGCCAGAAAATCTTTCCCCGCGGGAAATTCCTTGATTGATTCGGGCAAATAAGTATAAGCTCGCTTGTCCTTCGAAATTAACTTACCAAAAAAAGGAAGCAATTTGAACGAATAAAAATGATAAAACTGTTTCACCGGAAAACGTGTTGGCTTCGAAAATTCAAGTATAAACACCGGGCTTCCGGGCTTAATTACCCGATTCATCTC
>SKHV01000150.1 GCA_007116765.1 Prolixibacteraceae bacterium
AATATTGCTTGGTCAATGTCAACATAAGCAGAAACTTGTCTTAAAAGCAGTCCTAACTCTTGTCTTTTGTTCCTTAATATTTGTCCGATTGTTTCCATTTGAAATTTATAACTTGACAGTAAGTGTCAAATATAGATAAAATTTTTCAAGGCAAGTATTCAGATTGTATTTTTTCGAGCGATGGAAAAAAACAGCTCTTTTGGTTTAACAGCGTTGGGGTTTAGCGTTGGCAAAAACCAAATGTGCTGTTTGTGCGGCTGGTTTTTTTGTATGTTGCCCAACGTTTTGTGGCTTTGCGAAGGTGGCGATTTTCACCACTAAACTTCAATCGAAGCACTAAATATTGAATAACCACTTCACTGTCATACGAAGCACTGAACCGCCACTTTTGCAAAACCGCTGTTATCGCTTCGGTGTTCTTTTCGTCCGCTGGTTTGTCGGTCGTTTTGGTGGTGCGGTTGGATAGACACACTCTTTGACAAGCTTTGGTTTGCGCGTTGGCTTTTGCGGCTTGGCAATGTGTGTGGCTATGTAGGGTTGGTGTCATAGTATGTTTTTGAGGTTTTCTAAAAATTCATTTACTGTTGATATATTATCACGTTTCCAACGATTAAATAATTTTGAATAACCTCTTCCAAAAAAATCACGCTTATTTTCATTATCATCAAACCAATCCTTTGCAACATTTTGATTTGAAGCGTTTTGATGGTTCATAAAGCAAATTTGTTTTGTTAAATTCATTGAATCATTCCAAAATTCATCGTTTTCTGGTAATGACCTTATAAAGTGATACATAATAATTTCTACCCCAGAATCTCCAGGTAAAAAGGTGACATTTTTCTTCGTAGAATCAATGTTTTTGTCGTTTCTTGCGTCACCATCTAATACATATTTAAGTTGTTGAAGCACTTTTGAGTTGCTTTTTGCCATACTAGACAAGGTACCTTTTCCTAAGTTAGCACCACCAATTGAAACAAATGATTTTAAATCAGAATTTCGTATTAAGTTTTTTATCCAAAGTTCCGCTGATAAATCTTCACAAATTAAATTTATTTTTTCTGGTTTTTGATTTATTCCTCTTAAAGCCTTAATCTTAAGTTTTATCCAATCTATCGATGGATTTATTTCATTTGAAATGATACCATCAGTTGTTTTTAGAAAATTGATGACACTCCCTTTTCCTATAAAAGATTTAAGTTCAATTTCGTTGCTTATAAACTCTAATATTTCAACAGAATGAGTAGAGAAAATAACCTGTAAATTAAGTAATGTAGCATATTTGTTTAAAATAGTCAAAAGCTTAATTTGTGAGCCTGCGTATAATGTCGCATCTATTTCGTCAATTAATAAAATACCTCCTTTGTATGAAGTACCTAATTTCTCCTTTAACTTTGTAAATGAAATAATTGCTGCTAAAATTTGACCGATATTATCTTGGCCAGCCGAATTGCCCAAATGATTATAATGCTTAGTTTTCATAGCTAAAACATTCTTATTTGGAGACTTCACTGCATCTGGAGTTATAGACTCATCAATTAAAAGTAAAATTTCTTTGGACAGCGAATTGAATAAACTAATATCAGATGTCGAAAGTTGGATGTTATTTTTCTTGATTTTATTTTCACTTTCAGTTGATAGAGGAATTAATCTTCTTAAGCCCAAATAAATTAGAGGAAATTGAATAGCTCTTTTAGGACTTCCTTTAATATTTCTATCAAAATCACATTTGTATCTATTTACAGAAGGAATGAATCTAGTGCTTAATTCCACTTGATTTTTTATTCCATTTTCTTCTATCTCGAAAGCAACTTTGTATTTTTTATTGTAATCATTCTCCTTACAAAATCTAAATATTTTACCCCAATCTTCTTCAAATTTAACACCTGTAACTTGTTTAATATCTGAATCAAATTTACAGAGTTGTGCAACCCAACCTAGCAAAGATGAGTTTCCAGTTCCATTTTGGCCAGAAATCACAGTAATCCTATCTCCAAAAGAAACTTCTGTTTCATCCGAAAAATGACGGAAATTTGTACTTTTAAGTGAAACTAATTTCATTGCTTATAAACAATTAATTTACCATCTATCAAATTTGCAGGATTGTTTGGGTCTTTAACTTGAACATCAGAAATACTTAAATTCGGATTACCCAAATTTTCAATTCTGTTTTTGCTGTCAGTCGGGAACGAGTTGTATTTATTGGTCGGTATAACTGCAACAAGTTCAAAAGTAGCTCCTGTAGTATGCAAATAATTAAAAACTCTTCTTGGATTCTGAATTTGCCACATTCCACGAATTCTCAAATTCGTTATTCCAAGAGGGTCAACTCTGTTTACTCTGCCTAATTCGTTTGTTTCTGCAAGTTCAACATTTGGAATATCGTTTATTCCATCTGTAATTTTTTGTTTGATTACTTGGTAAGTTTCGTGCTTTGCGGCATAGATATTACCATAAACCATCCAAAGTGATTTTATAGAATCATCTGTTGTATGACCAACACAATAAATCAAGTCTTTTTCTGTCCATTCTTCACAAGTTCTGCAAGATTGTGTAATCATATTACTACTCACTTGAACTGTTGATTTTGGATAAGAACTATTCAAAGCTAAGTCGCTATTTGCACTTTGAGTTTTCTTAACTTCAATAGCATCACCTTGGCGAATCATTATGTCGGGTGGATGATTTTGATTTCCAAGCCAAGAATATACTTCGTTAAACCTTGTGTTTTTAACTTGTTCGTTTTCTTCTTGAATTGTGTTGGCAAAAGCATCTTTAACAAATAATTCGAGTGCTTCACCAACACTGTTGGCTCTATTTCTTGCTGTGTAATGATTTCTAATTGCAACAACTGGGTTATTCGCAATATTTACAATTGCTTCTAAAATATTTGTCATACTGCTACTGCTTCTCGTTTTTCAATTTTTAATTCTCTTGATGTCGTGTTTTGTTTTAGTTGTTGTTTTATTGTTTCCGCAAGAAATTTAGCAAGATTAACAGGAACTGCATTCCCAATCATTTTGTAACCTGCTGGCACACTTGTGTAATGAAAAATAAAATTGTCCGGAAAAGTTTGAATTCTTGCACATTCTCGAACACTCAATCGTCTGTATAAATGTTCTTTCCCTGGAACAAAAACTCTTATATTTTGCTCTATAAATTTCATTTTGGGTGCTTGTGGATGAATAGGTGCGTGTCTGCCACCAGCTTGAATTGTAAATGATTGTTCGTCCCAACTTCTAACTCTATTTCTTGACATAAAAATTGTAGAGAAATCACCAATCATATATTCGTGATTTGGCAAAGCACATTTTTCCCCGTTGGTTTTGTTATATTGTAATGCAGGTAAAACATTGTCCTTTAAATCATAAATGGTTTCTTGAAGTGTTAATTTAGGAAAGTTAGGTTTTTGAAATTGATATTTAAAACCTAAGTCTTTACGAATACCTACAAAAATTACACGCTTTCTATCTTGTGGCACGTTGTAATCACAAGCATTAACCATTTCAAAAGAGAGTTCGTAACCAACTCCTGCATTTCTGAACATTTCTTTTATGTTTTCTAATGCTTCTGAATGTCTGCCTAAAAGCATTCCGCTAACATTTTCAGCAAGAAAAAATTTAGGTTGTTTCGCTTCTAAAATTCTTATGAAATCGTAAAAGAGTTGCCCTCTTTTATCTTCAATTCCCTTCATTGCACCTGCTTCGCTCCAACTTTGGCAAGGCGGTCCACCAATTATTCCATCACATTCGGGAACATCCTCCGCAGGAATATTTACTAAACTTCTTCTGTCAAGAATTGTGTGCGGATGGTTTTTTTCGTATGTTTCCCAAATTTCCTTGTCGTATTCATTTGCCCAAATAACATTAAATCCTGCTTTTTGGAAACCAAGGTCTAAACCTCCTGCACCTGCAAAAAAAGATACTATATTCATATTGTTGTAAGATTTTTAGATTTTAAATATTCAACTTTTTGTTCTGCTAGAATTAGCGTTTCGCTGTCGCAATTGTTGTCATAAATTTTTTTTGCAATGATGTCGCTAAAAAATTCAGTTCTCAATTTTGCTAAGTCAAGGTTGAAAACATTTGCCAAGAGTTCAAGTCGTTTTTCGTCAAACTCTCTTTTGTTGTTCTCAATTTTACTAAGATTAGCAGAGTCCAAGTCAAGTTTGGCAGCGAGTTGAGTTAGTGTCAATTCGTTTTCTGTCCGAAGTCGTTTTATATATTCTCCAAATGTTTCTTTCATTTGACTTGTCATTTTTTGACAAAAATACAATAGTTTTTTAAATGTCTTTTATTTCTCAGCAGTTTTTTGTCGAGCGATGGAAAAAAATGGCTCTTTTGGTTTTTTGAGCGTTGGTTAGTGTGTCGGAAAAAACCAAATGTGCCATTTGCGGGTCGGCTTTTTACACTGAGCGATAACGTCTCGCGTATATGGTTTGTGGCGGGAAAACAACCGCTCGCCTTTCGGTTAAACTCTTAATATTCTAAAAATACTATAATTTTCGATTCAGCACAAAATCCGCCATAAACTATATA
>SKHV01000064.1 GCA_007116765.1 Prolixibacteraceae bacterium
GTGGGAAGAGCAGGATTCGAACCTACGAAGGCTGAGCCAACAGATTTACAGTCTGCCCCGTTTGACCGCTTCGGTATCTTCCCAAATTAAAATGTAATGAACGTGTGTTGAAGCTCCGTTTGACTTCCGATATGCATCGGAATCGATATCTTCCAAAAAAAAAATGAGCCGAATGTCAGATTCGAACTGACGACCCCGAGATTACAAATCACGTGCTCTGGCCAACTGAGCTAATTCGGCAGGTGGGTAAGCGATCTGTGTCGCACCGCTACAACCGCCTATCCTTGCTGTCTTCCGACCCTGGGGAGTTTCAGCAGGAGCTGGTCGCACAGGACTTACCCGGCTGCAAAAGTAGAAAATTTTGAATAATCACAAAACATTTTTCTTGATACAGTTGGCTTTTTTTGATCTGTGTTAACATCAATTGACCTGCCTATGGTGATTATCAGCTCCCTAATCAATTAAAAAAAAACAGAAAAAATATTGACTTCAAAAAGAAAAGTTTAAATGTGGCATAAATTATAAGGTTCTGTATAAGCAAACTTATAGTTCTAAAAACAAAAAAGTATCTTTGTAACAAAATAAACCTTAATCTGTAAAAAATGAATACAACGAAAGACCAGTTTTGGAATAAGGCCATGGAATGGGGGCTTTATATTGGCTTAGCAGTTATTGTTATATCTGTTGCCTACTATATTAGTGATAGCTATTTAGCAAAATCGAGAGGATGGATAGAGTACTTTTTGTATGCTGCAGGCATTGTGATGTGCACACTTGCGTATAAAAAAACATTGGGCACAAATCAGTCTTTCACCTACGGTCGAGCAGTTGGACTGGGTGTTGCAACCTCCATGTTTGCTTCAATTATACTGGCACTATACACTTTTATATTCCTCACATACTTTGGTGCCGAAATAATTGAAGAAATGCTTATTGCGGCTGAAGAAGCGCTAATACAAGCCGGACTTGGCTACGACCTTGTGGAGCAACAAATGAGCATATCGCGCATGATGATGAAACCTTTACCTATTAGTTTAATGAGTATTTTTGGCACTGTGTTCGCAGGTTTAATTATTTCGTTGCTCACATCAATTTTCCTTCGCAATAAACCCAACAACGGTTTTGAGAGTGCCATGAGTGAAATTAATAACGAAGAATAATTCTTTACGAAATGGATTTATCGATTGTTATACCTTTATTGAACGAAGAAGAATCGCTACCTGAGCTATCGTTGTGGATTGAAAAAGTGATGAAAGAGCACAGTTTCAGTTATGAAATAATTTTTATCGACGATGGAAGTAAAGACAACTCGTGGCAAACGATCACAAACCTGAGAAAGAACAATTCAAATATCAAAGGCATTTGTTTTCAGCGCAATTATGGAAAATCGGCAGCCTTGCATGTAGGCTTCCAAAAAGCAAGCGGAGACATTGTTATTACCATGGATGCCGACCTTCAGGACAACCCTGAAGAAATACCTGAAATGGTACGCATGATTCGTGAAGACGATTTTGATTTAGTATCGGGGTGGAAAAAAGTAAGGCACGACCCGGTATTATCGAAGAACCTTCCCAGTAAGTTTTACAACTGGACTGTTAGACGACTTACAGGAATTAAGCTGCACGACATGAACTGCGGGCTCAAAGCGTATAAAAAACGGGTTGTAAAAAGCATTGAAGTTTATGGTGACATGCACCGTTTTATTCCGGTACTTGCCAAATGGGCTGGACACAAAAAAATTGGAGAAAAGGTGGTAAAACACCAAGAACGAAAATACGGTGTAACCAAGTTTGGATTAAATCGCTTTATTCGCGGACCGCTTGATCTCATTTCGGTTATGTTTATTTCGAAATTCGGGAAACGCCCCATGCATTTTTTTGGTGTTTTTGGAACGTTAATGTTCATCATAGGTTTTTTTGCAGCACTATGGGTAGGAATTATGAAACTTTATGCTGTAAAACATGGCATTTCAACACGTCTGGTTACCGATAATCCCTATTTTTACATCGCATTAGCAGCAATGATTATTGGCTCACAGTTTTTCTTGGCCGGCTTTATTGCCGATTTAGTTTCACGAAACTCTGCCGACCGTAATCAATATCAAATTGCAGAAGAAACCAATTATTTACAAAATCAATAAAAACCAACTTTAATAAAAAAGATGCTTGCGGGCATCTTTTTTTTATATCTATTTTCTACGTTTTCTCCAGTATTCAATGAAATTATTTTGAGTTATCAGCCCAATATTTCCTTCAATAATTCCGCCTTCGCCTCCACGATCAACAACCTTAATTTCGAAAAAATTATCGCCGGTTTTAATTACTCCATCAGGAATAAAATAGTTCCTGAATTCGTAGTGCATGTTGGAATTGTATCTTCCATAATAATCACCGGTTTCGGCAATAAACTCTCCATTGATATAAAAACGGTCGTCGTCGTCGATACGGCCAGCCATAAAAATAAGTTTTTGTTTGGCCATTTCCTCCGGTATATATACTGTTTTGGAGTAAACCGCATAACCGTCGTAATTTCTGAAACCCTGATTTTCCCAAGCACCGGGAACCATAATACGATGATTCCCCGGCTTAGCTTGTTGTCCTATTGTAAAATCCCAATATCCGTTGAGATTTATATCGGGAACAACAGCGACATTCTTAGCCATAAGTCGCACATTGCCGCGTACAATTCCCCCTTCCAATTCCACGTCATAAACTCTAACGGCAATAGTATTCGGTTTTTGTTTGTTGACAAGATGCAATGGAACCTGATAACTTCGAAAAGCATTATAGGCAGTTGCGAAATTAGGAGGAAACGAACCTGTTTGCCCAATTTTAACACCATTAAAGAATACTTCGTCTACATCATCGATGTATCCTAATTCAAGGAATAACTCACGACCATGAAACGAAGCTGGTAGCATTATATCGGTTCGGTACCATGCAAAACCGTTGTAACCCGGGTATCCCTGTTCTTCCCAGCGGGCAGGCACCCGAATTAAGTCCCAATCAGAATCGTCGTAACCGGGCATAGCCCAATCAATATCATCACCAATTGAGAAGCGCCAATTGCCGCTTAGATTTAGTTCACTTGAAAATTGTTGCGAATACAGCTTACTTGTGACTGTAATTGCAATAATCAATAGTATAATTAATTTATATCGTGACTGCATATTCTATCTGTTTAAAAATAACGCATAATGTACCTTATAGGATCTGCCCAAAACTCGGGACGATTTCTGTCAAGAATAATTTTTGCATTTTGCGGTGTCATTAACCCAATGGGGCCTTCATAAATTCCACCGTCAAGCTGTTCGTCTCGAACCTCAACCACTAAAACATTTTCACGCTGCAATAGCGCCACAGGAATTTTATAAACTCGGTATAGTTGCCATGCCAAGTCTCTCCTGTACCGCGTAAAATCATCGAGATGCTCAGTACGGCCAATCACTTCACCATTGAGGTAAACTTTATCGTAATCGTCAATCTTTCCTAAAACAAGGTAAATAGTTTGTGACTTTAAATTATCCGGTACTTCAAACCGTGTGCGATACCAGGCATAGCCATCATGGTCGGGGTATCCCTGATTTTCCCAAGTTCCGGGAACATGAATTTCATCCCAATGGCTATCGTCAAAAGAGTTTTCAAACAAGCCTCGCTCCCGAACTATTGAGAATTTCCATGCGCCACTCAAGTCGAGTGACAATAGTTCTACATCGCTATTGTAGTAAATTCCTATTCGATTTCCGCTTACAATGCCACCCTGGCCGCCAACATCGTAAACTCTTACTGCAATAACATTATTCCCCGGTTTAAGTAATCCTTCAGGAACCCTATAGCGGCGATCAATGTTGTGAGCGGTTTCAAAATCGGGGAAAAATGATCCGGTTTGGCCCACTTTAACTCCGTTGATAAACACTTCGTCAACATCATCAATTCTACCCAAAAAGAGTTGAATTTCTCCTTCCTCGGGAACCCAACTCACGTTAAAATTTCGTCGATACCATGCAAAACCATTGTAGCCATCGTAATGATTTTCCCACTTACCGGGAACTGATATTCGATCCCAAGTTGAAACATTTGTTGATGGGTTAGCCCATTCCATGTTGTCGCCAACCGAAAATTGCCATAAGCCATCGAGGGGCGAAATTCTTACCCAGTTTGATGCGCTTGCATTTGCAGCAAAAAAACTGGATAAAATGAATAAGATGACAAAAGTATATCTACGTTTCATTTTCAAAATGTATATAAATATATCAACAGTCAATTAAAAAAAAACACAGGAATGGAATTCACAAATTCAGTAATTCCATTCCTGTTAGCTCTTATGAGCGATATATAACCTTTAGTCCTATAACAAATCCTCTGTTGACTAATTTATTATCTACATCAACAGCGCAATCTTGCAACAGTTGATTGACATATTTTGCGACCATCGGATTTTTTGAATCAGAAGAAATCACCTTCACTTTTTTATCGGAAGTAATATAAAATTTGAGTTCTACGTTTTCGTTTGCTTCTTTTATATTATTCTGATAAAAATAGTTTTCATTAGAAGAAATATCTTTTTGAATAATATCTCCAATTATTTCTTTAAGATTTTGAGTGTTTTGAACTTCGTTACGAGTTTCAATAGGATCGTTTGCCAGTGCAACTACCGATGTACTTGCTAATACTACAATGAGTAAAATTGATTTGAAAAAAGTTAGTGTTTTCATGAGCTTAAATTTTTGATTAATTGTTATGGTACAAATCTACAGCCTGTATATCACAGCAAAGTGATAATAATGTCACATGTAGTAAAACAATGTCACAAATTGTCATAGAAACAAAAACACAAACGAAAGTATTAGAGAATCAGCTTATAACCAAAGCCATGAACAGTAATAATATGTACTGAATCTTTGGTGTCTACTTTTTGACGAAGTCGAACAATAAAGTTATCGACAGTTCTTGAAGATGGCTGATAGTCGAGCCCCCAAACATTGTCGAGCAATTCGTCGCGAGTCACAATTTGATTGGAACGCTGGTATAAATGTTGTAAAATTTCAAACTCTTTGTGCGAGAGCTTTACTGGTTTGTTGTTTTCCGAAGCTTCAAAAGTATCGAAACATACGGTAAGTTTTCCAATATGTATAGTTCCATGCCCACCCGAATTGGGCGCTGAGGTTCGCCTCAAAATAGCTTTAATCCGGGCCAGTAGTTCGCGTAAGCTGAATGGTTTAGTAATATAATCGTCGGCTCCAAGCTCAAGACCGCGAACTTTATCCAGCTCTTCGCCCTTCGCGGTTAAGAGAATTACCGGTGTATTCACTCCTGAAGCACGAGCTTGTTTCAGCACATCGAAACCCGACAATCCCGGCAACATGACATCGAGAATAATCAAATCGGAAGCATTGCTTTTCATCAGTTTCAGCCCATCATCGCCTCGTTGAGCCGACAAAACCTCATACCCTTCAAATTCGAGGTTATCACATAATCCCGAAAGCATTGCAGGTTCATCTTCTATTACAATAATTCTGGTCATTTCACATCAGTTTTTTTTGAATATGAGAGTAAAAACACTTCCTTTTCCGTATTCGCTTTTCACTTTTATTTCACCCTTATGTTGTTTCATTATTTGCTGCACAATATTTAGTCCAAGCCCCGAACCTTTTGCTTTGTGTGCCAAACTCCCCTGGGTTACTCTGTAAAACTTATCGAATATCAGTTTTTGGTGCTTGGCTTGAATACCAATTCCATTGTCCTCAATTTCGATATAAACAGTATTGCCTTTCTCTCCTGTTCTAACCTCAATTATACTATTATCTGAATTACTATATTTCAAGGCATTATCAATTAAATTAATAATTACCTCTGAAACTGCATCTTTATCGGCAGCAATTTTGGATATTTTTCCGGGATTTACATAACATTTCACCTTGTTTGATTCAAATTGAGTTTGGAAATTGCCTACAACCACATCCACTAATTCGTTTATGTTCACTTCTTCAAAATGATATTCACGCTTATTGCCTTCCATTTTTGAAAAACTCAGGATACGGTTTACAATTGTTCCAAGCCTGGCGGTTTCATTTACAATTACATTCAGATATTCATCGGCTTTCTCGTTGCTTTTGATACGTTTCATCAGTAAGGTTTCGGCATACATGCTAATAAGTGCCAGTGGGGTACGAATTTCGTGTGAAACATTCGAAACGAACTCCGACTTTAGCTCAGCCAGTCGCATCTCGCGCCTTATAGTGGAAATTGCAAAAACCAAACCCATAAAAACAACAATAACTAAAAACCAAAATATATACACATCGCGCTGTGAACGAATTTTCACCAACTCTGTAATGGTTGATGTTTGCAGCCCAATACCGGCTCTATAGCCCGGAAAATACCACATTTCACTGTATTGAAATGCAGCTTCTCTGGTCAAATTTTCATCGCTTTGATCAGACAATTGAATTGCAGTTGTGTCAACAATTGAAATTTGAAATTTATCTTGAGATATTTGCTGAATTCCAGCGCCAAGGTTTTCATCAATGAATGTTTCGCTATGTACCCTGAAAGCTCCAATGCATGAATTTTCACCTGTTCGGAAAACAAAATATAAAAGCGTATATTCACCTTCATTAACTCCCTCAATACGTTGATAGTTCTGTTCAATAAATGAGACTAATTTCCGTGTTAAAATTCTATCGGGGGGTGTGACTTCTCGATTATCTGATGATCCAAAAATGGCAGTTTCAACTCCCGTGTCAATATCGAAAAATGCAATTTGAGAAATGGCGGAGTTATTTTGCAACAAACGGCTTACGATGCTCTCCATTATACCGCTTTGCTGTTCTATGGGAATATCGATACGGTTAATCCACGAATAAATAATATTCTCGGAATTTTGATTTATGGTAAAAAGAATAGTCTCAAGCTGTTGCTCATAAACACGCTGAACCATAGCTTCACTCTCGCTTAAATCGGTAGCTTGTTTCACAAACAAATAACTTATAGGCAAAGCCGCGATAAGCAACAATACTATTGTGATTTGTATGACTATTTTTCTCACTATTTGCTTTTCTATTTAATAGAATTAATGCTTAAGCCAAAGGTCGTATATTCAATTTTCTTAGAAATCATTACCACACCTTAAAAAATTCACCTTCAATCATGGCAATTTTAGTAAGTGCTGCTTTTCTTGACAAAGCTTCTTCACCAGGCTGCATACCCCCTACCGAAATTTGCATAGAACCAGCTGGAATAAACAAATTATGTTCAGGGTGATACACTGCCATTTGCTCGGGAGTTAATTCAAAAGAAACATTTTTTGACTCACCTGCTTTAAGATTAACACGTTTAAACTCTTGCAGCGAAAGCAGAGGTCCTTCAAGCATTTCGGGACGCGATACATAAAGCTGCACCACCTCTTCGCCATCATAGTTTCCGGTGTTTTTCACAGTCACCGAAACTGTCATGTTTTCCCCGGCTTCGATAAGCGATGAAATTTCAAGCTTTGAATATTCGAAAGTAGTATAGCTTAAGCCATATCCAAATTCGAAAAGCGGCGTATCGGTAAAGTATCTGTAGGTGCGCCCTTCCATTTGGTAATTATCGAATGGCGGCAACTGCTCGTGCGATTTGTAAAAAGTTAAGGGCAAGCGGCCCGATGGATTATAATCGCCAAACAGGATATCGGCAATGGCATTACCGCCTTCTTGTCCGGGATACCATGCTTCAAGAATTGCAGGAATATTCTCGGCCTCCCAATTAATTGCTACTGCACTTCCGTTTAGTAATACCAGTACAGTAGGTTTTCCCAGTTTCATTATTTCTTGCATCAATTCGAGCTGTACATTGGGCAAATCAATTTTTACCCTGTCGCCCCCGTCAAAGCCTTCAACTTTCACTTTCATTTCTTCGCCTTCGAGATATGGGCTCAATCCCATGCACATAATTACAATATCCGATTCTTTTGCCAGCTGAATGGCATCGTGTTGCATTGTTTTGCCGGGAAAGTCCCACAAAAGTCTGAAATGAGGAAACTCAATATCCCACTGGCTAAATTCAACCTTCAACTCGTAAGGCACTCCTTCTTCCAGAAATATGGTTTCATACTCCATGTGCGGATGATGAACCGCTTCCCACTTGGCCAGAGTTTCGCCATCGAGAGATACATTAAATGCACGATATCCTTCGCCTCCAATCATATACTCACCACTTACCGGAGGAACTAAAAAACCGCTCCAGCGAACCGAAAAATTTTCATATTCAATACCTTCGGCCGGTTTTTTGTTCCACCATTTATAATCGATATTGCATTCGCTTGTAACATGTAAAGGGCTTCCTTCTAAATGGCTGTTATCGAACCATTCGGCACGCAAGCCCTGCTGTGTCATTTCCCTATCGATATACAAATATTCACATGGAATAATTTCCATATAAGGAAATTCTTTTGCCAGTTTGCTTCCCGGAGCATAACGTACGTTTGCATGGGGTAATTTTTGTTGAATTCCCATAAGCGGGGTTACCGGGTTTGAAGGAAAACCGTTGTAATTACCCAACAATATCTCTTCGCGATTTGCATTAGGACCAATCACTGCTATGTTTTTCACATTTTTTGAAAAAGGGAGTGTATTGTTATCGTTTTTAAGAAGCACCATTGATTTTCGTGCGGCTTCAAGAGCAAGTGCTTTATGGGGTTCAGAATCGACCACCGAATACGGAATTTGTGCAAAAGGAACAAGTTCTTCAGGATCGAACATTCCCAGTTTCAAACGTGCTAGCATAAGCCGGGTAACACACGCATCAATTTCCTGTTCACTCACAAGGCCTTCATCCACAGCCTCGATTAAAGCATGGTAAGAGTCGCCACAGTTAAGGTCGGTACCCGCTTTTACAGCCATCGCAGCAGCTTCGGCTGCAGTTTCCACCACCTCGTGATCGCCTTTATTGAAAAAATCACGAATTGCCCAGCAGTCCGACACGATGTAGCCTTCAAAACCCCAGTCGTCGCGCAGTAAACTTTCCACATACTTGCTTCCGCAGCAAGGTTCATCGTAAAGCCGATTATATGCGCACATTACCGAATATACCCCTCCTTGCTGCACTGTTTTTTTGAAATGTGGCAAATAGGTTTCTACCAAATCGCGGTGCCCGGGAGCTGCATTAAACCTGTGCCTCGAAGATTCGGGGCCGCTATGCACTACAAAATGTTTGGCCGTAGCAACCAGTTTTAAGTATTTTGAGTGTTCCCCTTGCAATCCGCGTATATAATTTAAGGCCAGCTCACCTGCCAAATAGGGATCTTCGCCATAAGTTTCCATGCCTCTGCCCCATCTTGGGTCACGAAAGATATTGATATTTGGAGTCCAAAATGTGAGTCCCTGATAATAACCGCGTTTCCCTTGCGCTGCAAAATCATGATGCTTGGCACGTGCTTCGTCGGAAACAACATTGGCAATGTCGTACATTAACCCTTTGTCCCACATGGCAGCCATTCCAATGGCCTGTGGAAATTCGGTAGCAATACCTGCCCGCCCTACTCCGTGCAGGCATTCATTCCACCACACGTATTCAGGAACTTGAAGCCGCTCAATGGCCGGTGACTCGTGCAGCATTTGCGATACTTTTTCTTCCAAAGTCATTTGTGAAACAAGGGCTTCGGCTCTTTTCTCGAACGATAAATTTGTGTCCATATGAAGTAATGTTTTTTTACTGCAAGAAATTGTAAACATTAAAATTACAGCAAAGAAAAGTGTAGAATATAAGCTTCGGTTTCTCATTGCTAAAAGTTGGTGTTTAGTGAATGTAAAATACATTTAAAACTGAGTATAAAGTTGATTAAAATTTATGAATATGTCGCCATTTTTATCAATAAATGCAAAAAAAACTCCGGATAACAAGCCTCTAAGCTTACGATATCCGGAGTCGATATATTTTTAAAATTTCAGCTGCTATAAATCGTTCAACATAAGTATTTTCAAATCATTTCCTGAATCAATGTCGCGTGTTGTTATCATTTCCACTTTCTTGGTTTCGCCCGGTAACATATCAAAATAATTATCGCTAAACTTCACGTCGCCATAGGGTGTATCAAGGAAAATATTCTTGGCTAAAGCGTTTGTGGTAAGTAATACTTCATAACCATTTTCTGTGCGTCTAGTAGAAAGCATCACATCAGCTTCGGGAAGCTTAAGATTTTTAGGCTCTTCGAAATAGAATAAGTTCACAGCCTTTTCTTCTCCATTTTCATGCAAAGATATTTTTGCCACTAACTGACTTTTATCGATATCGGCCGTAATGATTTCCTCAACTGGCATAGAAAACATTTGCGTTGAATGGTTTGCTTCTATTATTGCATTATCTTGAAAGTTAAAGACTGAATTTCCCGCAAAGTCAACCACGCTCACATTGAATACAAGATTATTTTTTTCAAGTAAATCGTTTACGGCATAAATAAGAAGCTCGTCATTTTCGATTACAGCCGAAAGTAACAAGGGTGCATTTGCATCGCGCACGCCATAGTGCGAGGCTTTCCAGCGGCCATAATAATCAACGGTTGCCCATGAAATAGTTGGCCAGCTGTCGTTCAACTGCCAGTATAAGGAACCCATAGTATAGGGCATATTACGTCGATGAGCTTCAATGGCAGTTTTGTAGGCTTTTGCATGCAAGAGGTTGCTCACATATACAAAGTGTTCAAAACTTTCGGGAACATTGTAGTATTGATTCATATACCACTTTATCATGTCGTTACCGTCGAACCCGGATTCAATCCAATTCATTTTACTTCGCTGACGATGTCTCATTACTTCAGAATCGAGATCTTGCTCGTCATGATTTGAAAATTCGCGAATAGTTTGCATTACAGGAAATGCTTGCAAGCCGTATTCGCTTACAAAACGCGGAACATTTTCTCCATAAGCCGAAAATGGTCTTTGTCCAAACCAAATAGTCCAATCGTGTTCATCGCCCGATTTACGATCGGCAAGTTGGTCTCCATATGCCGAAGGCGATGAAGCCCAGTATGCTGTTTTGGAATCGTGTTTCTGAACAGCGGCAGGTAGTATATCATAAAAAATTCGCTCGTAAGTATTCCACACAAAGTCGCGTACATCGGGTTCATATCTTTCATTCCACCCCCAGTGATGCCAGCCGTGCAGATTTTCGTTGTTTCCACACCACAATGCAATACTTGCATGATTTCGGAGGCGTTTCACATTGTATTCGGCTTCTTTACGGATATTCTCAAGATGATCTTCGTCGCCGGGTTGCAAAGCGCAGGCAAACATAAAGTCCTGCCACACCATAATTCCATTTCTGTCGCACAATTCATAAAAAATATCTTCTTCATAAATGGCTCCACCCCAAACCCGAAGCATGTTCATGTTAGCATCAACTGCATTCTTAATAAGCCTGCGGTAAGTCTCTTCCGACACCGACGGAGTAAGGGTTTCGGAAGGAATAACATTCGCACCTTTTGCAAAAACCGGCACGCCATTTATTTCAAAATGAAACGAATATCCCTCTTCATCGGGTAGTTGAACCAGTTCTAATGTTCGTACACCAACCGATAATTCCTTGCGGCTAATAACATCGCGTTTACGTGACAAGTTAAAAGTAAAGTCGTACAAATAGGGCTCGCCCAAACCGTTGGTCCACCAAAGTTTTGGGTTATTAATTACAAAATCGAAATCAATTACATGATTACCCGCACCAAATGCAAAATTTTCATTTATAGTTTGTTTACGGTCGTTAATCGTGAGCGATAAATTGTACTCGCCTGCTTCGATAACGCGTATTTCGGCATTACCTTTAAGCCTTGCAGTTTTATCTTTAATATCTGTAGTTTCAACATATATGTCTTCAATTACAGCATAATCGTGAGCACGCAAAGTTACAGGGCGCCATATCCCCGAAGTGACCAGCCTTGGACCCCAGTCCCAACCATAGTGAAAAGGAGCTTTACGGGTAAACACATTTGTACGTTCATTTTCGGGAGCCTGCTCGTTTGCGGCAGGTAAAAGGTAATCGAGTTTGGTGAGTTTTTCCATTCCCTTATTTACCGGTGAATGAAAAACTATTCTAAGCTCATTATTCCCGGTTTCGAGGTAGGGTTTTACATCTACGCTCCATCCCAAAAACATGTTGTCGGCTTCAAGTATATGCTTGTCGTTCAGGTAAACTGAAGCATAAGTGTCGAGCCCATCGAAATGCAGTTCTATTACACTAAACAGAAGCAATTCGTCGTTAATTGTAATATTGGTTTTATATACCCAGTCTTTGGTTTCAACCCATTGCACCTCATTTTCATTCAACCTGAAATGTGGATCTTCGATTATTCCATTGTCAAGCAAATCGGCATGTACCGTTCCGGGCACTTTGGCATCAAGCCAGTTGTTGGTACCTGCCTCGGAGAAAACCCAGTTCTGATCAATATTCAATTCAATTGCATGTGCTATTTCATCGGTTTTACAAGACATTGCGAGCAGTGAGAAAACGAGAAGCAACATACTTATTTTGCTTAAATAAAATTTCATATTCGAGTAGATTTAAAATGTTCCTCTTAAGTATCTGTGACTGTTTTGTTGTAAACATTTTCAAATATAGAATTTAAAGCCGAATATAAGAAACTGTTTAAGTTTAATGCATAACCGACCAAACATTCAAAATTGCACAAATCAATTGTCTAAGAATATTGGTGTTAAAATCTACGTTTTTTTCCACGAGGGCCTTTTTTTCTATCGCGAAAATCGTTGCCAACAAATTCGTAGTTTTCTTCGGCTTCGAGATTTACGCCTTTGAAGTTTTTACGATTCAATTCGGAAATTACTTTTCGAGCCATTTTGCTTTCAATTTCAACTGACGATGCACGCTTGAAAATTTCGATGTCTCCAATTTCTACGTCTTTTCGTCCCGATGCATCAACCATAAGATCGATAATTTCTCTTTTGGTGATTCCTTTTCCTTTTCCAAGGTTGAAAATCACACGTGACATGCTTCTGCTTTTTCCTTTTTTCGAACGTTTATCGCTACTTCGTCCACTATCACTATGAGAAGCGGAACCGGGTGTGATGTTTATATTTGTAGATTCTTTGTAATATTCAAGAAAACGATTAAACTCAACACTGACAAAGCGCTTAATCAAATCTTCCTTCGAGAATTCTTCGAGCATCTTAAAAGCCTTGTCCATGTATGGATCGATTTGCTGATAATTTACTTCGGTTTTGCTAACCCGCTCAATCATGCTGAAAAGTTGGCGTTCGCATATTGTTTTTCCGTTGGGAACTTCAAGGTAAGTAAATGTTTTCTTGATGGTTTTTTCAATCAACCTGAGTTTTCCCTTTTCTTTCATATTAATGATTGAAACAGAGATACCCTCTTTACCGGCACGTCCTGTACGCCCCGAGCGATGGTTGTAGTTTTCGGTATCATCGGGGAGGTTGTAGTTGATTACGTGTGTAAGATCGTTCACATCGAGCCCGCGTGCAGCCACATCGGTTGCCACTAAAACCCTCAGACTTCGCTCTCTGAACTTATGCATCACGTAATCGCGCTGACTTTGGGTCAAATCTCCGTGTAGTGCTTCGGCATTGTAACCTTCTTTCATTAGCTGAGCGGCCACATCTTTGGTTTCTTTGCGGGTACGGCAAAAAACAATCCCATAAATTTCGGGGTAATAATCTACCACTCTTTTCAGAGCCATGTAGCGGTCTTTTGCGTGCACCATGTGGTAAACATGAGTAACATTTTCGGCACTTGCATTTTTTTGGCCTACAGTTACCTCAATGGGGTTTACCATGTAGTTTTTGGCAATTTTGTTTATTTCGGCGCTCATTGTAGCCGAAAACAATAAAGTATTTTTTTCTTTTGGAGTTTGAGCCAGAATAATATCCAGGTCGTCGCGGAAGCCCATTTTGAGCATTTCGTCAGCCTCGTCGAGTACAAGTGTTTCCACCTGTGAGAGGTTAATTCGTTTGCGGTTAATTAAATCGCAAATACGACCGGGAGTAGCCACTACTACATGAACTCCGCTCCGTAATGCTCCAATTTGTTTTTCTATGGGCGCACCTCCGTAAACGGCCACAATTTCGAGCCGGTTAATGTACTTGCTATAGTTTTCGAGGTCGCGGGTAATTTGCATGCAAAGCTCACGCGTTGGACTAAGAATTAACAACTGAGGCACTTTGTTTTGCAGGTCGATTTTACCCAGTGTGGGTAAGCCAAATGCGGCTGTTTTTCCTGTTCCGGTTTGTGCCAAACCAATTACATCGTGCTTTCTTTCTTGCAATAAAGGGATTACTTTCTCCTGAATTGGAGTAGCTTCAACAAAGCCAAGGTCAGAAATACCAGAAAGTATTTCCGAGGGAAGGCCCATTTCGGTAAATAACATACTTTTTATTTTTGCAGGCCTTCCTGTTTCACCAACACCATGAATACGGGTTAACCTAGTGTAAATTCAATTGCCTGTCCAAAACCGTATAAACGTAATCAAATAAAAACTTCAACAAACATATGTTTGTGTTATTTACAGGCAATTGTCTAAAATCTAATTTGTAAAGATTTTATTTGAATTGGAAGCGCAAAAGTAATGTATTATGGCGTAAAAACAGTGTTTGTAAATAAATATTTCTGAAGGTTAAATTAATGTTTTATACAAAGCTCATATACCGGAGCTATTTTCGTTATGCATTTTGGCATAATCTGAAGGATTCACTCCAAATTCATCATTAAAGCACTTTCTGAAATATTTGAGATCGATAAAGCCTACGTCGTAGGTCACTTCTTTTATTGAGTAGTTTCCGTTTTGCAGCATCTTTGCTGCCTGGTGTAACCTCACCTTTCTGATAAAACTATTGGCCGACATACCAGAAATAGCCTTGAACTTGCGATACAGCTGCATTCTACTCATTCCTAAATCGCTACAGAAATCGTCGATGTTATATTCAGAATTGTCGATATTATCGAGTACAATGCTACGTGCTTTTTCAATCATGGGATGCACTTTAAGCTCGGGCTTTTCCGGTTTGTAGGGGCTTGAAACATGCTCTCCCATGTTGAATTTTTCTTTTAGTCTGAGTTGCTTTTCAATAAGTTTATTGACTCTTATAAGTAAGTGATCGGGATCGATTGGTTTAGGGATGTATGAATCGGCTCCACGAGTAAGACCTTTAATTCTATCGGACTGCTCCGAAAGTACAGTAGTCAAAATAACAGGGATATGATCCGTTTTTGCTTCGGTTTTGAGTTGTGTGCATAATTCAAAACCATCCATCTCGGGCATCATCACGTCTGAAATTATTATATCAGGAATATGCTCTTTTGCAAGCTCGAAAGCAATTCTTCCATTGCCTGCTTCCAACACTTTAAATTGATTATTGAGCAGCGATTTAATAAATTGCCTGATTTCAAAATTATCGTCAACTACCAAAGCTAGTAGTTGGTCTTTTTCATAAGTAGTTTTTAGCTTATCCAGATTATGACTTATGGTTTTATGTACTCCAAAATCAGCTCTTTTCCAGTCAATTACATTCGCCTGCTTGCTGCTCGTCATTTTTTCTTCGTTTGAATATAAATCGGCTAGTGGAAGCTGAAGAGTAAATTCTGAACCTTTACCCGGTGAGCTTTTCACGGTAATGTTTCCTTTGTGCAAAACAGCCAAACGTTGCGACAAGCTTAAACCAATGCCCGTGCTGTTTTTATTTGTCAAACTATAAAAACGAGTAAAAATATTTTTCAATTCATGTTCCTCAATACCCA
>SKHV01000030.1 GCA_007116765.1 Prolixibacteraceae bacterium
AATAATCAGAAAATTGATTATTATCGAAGGAATAAAGGATATACCATTTGGAATAAAAATATTCAAGAGCGGCGATTGGTCAAAAAATATAATTCCTTCACTTTTTTGTCCTTTAATAAAAGACGATAAGAGTAATAATGCCGTTACAAGCGGCATCAGAATAAAATTATATAAATAGTTGCCTTTGAATATTTTAAGCAGCATGTTTAGTCTGTCTGTGTTGTTGATTGAAGAAAGTTAATAAAAAAAAGCAAAATCCCACTTGAATTTTGCTTTTTATGGACTTTAGAGCCTGTATCTTTTGCTATTTATAAATCGAAACCTAAATCTTTTCGATAGTACTTCCCTTCGAAATCAATTTTAGCCGCATTCTTATATGAGCATTCAAGTGCTTCGTTCATCGTATTTCCGTATGAGCTCACTGCAAGTACTCTTCCTCCGGCGGTGACTACTTTATCATTCTCGAGGTTTGTTCCGGCATGAAAAACTATGCTCTCGCTCACATTTTCGATACCTGTAATTGATTTTCCTTTTTCATAGTCGCCGGGATATCCGCCCGAAACCATCATTACAGTAACCGCATTTCGGCTATCGGTTTCAATATTTTTTTCATTCAGATTGTTGCCGGCTACACCTTCTAGCAAATCAACAAAATCAGATTTGATGCGTAACATAACCGCTTCGGTTTCGGGGTCGCCCATGCGCACGTTGTATTCAATAACCATTGGATTGTGGTTCACATTAATGAGGCCAATGAAAATGAACCCTTTGTATGTTATGCCTTCACTTTGCAAACCGTTGATTGTAGGAATTACAACTTGTTCTTCTACCTTTTTCATGAATTCGGTATTGGCAAAAGGTACGGGCGAAATTGCCCCCATGCCTCCGGTATTCAGTCCTGTGTCGCCCTCGCCAATTCTTTTATAGTCTTTGGCTTCGGGTAAAATTTTATAGTTTTTTCCATCGCTCATCACAAACACCGATAGCTCAACACCCGATAGGAATTCTTCGATTACCACTTTGTTTCCGGCACTTCCAAATTTGCCGCCAAGCATTGCTTCAAGTTCTAAAGTTGCTTCATTCAGGTCATTAATAATCAGCACTCCTTTGCCTGCCGCTAAACCATCGGCTTTAAGCACATAGGGAGGCTCAAGGGTTTTCATAAAATCAACTGCCAAAAGGGCTTGGCCGGCAGTAAATGTTTTATACCTGGCTGTAGGAATATCGTATTTTGCCATAAAGGCTTTTGCAAAATCTTTACTGCCTTCGAGCATGGCACCAGCTTTATCGGGGCCGATTACGGGAATGTGTTTAATTTGCTTGTCGGCCAGAAAAAAGTCGTGTATTCCCTCAACCAATGGCACCTCAGGGCCAACTAATACCATATCGATTTGGTTTTTGAGTACTTCTAGCTTTATCCCTTTAAAGTTTGAAGCACTAAGCGGTAGATTTATACCCAAATCGCAGGTTCCTGCATTCCCGGGGGCAAAAAATAACTTTTCAACTTTATCGCTTTGAGCAATTTTCCATCCTAGGGCATGTTCACGACCACCCGAGCCAACTATTAAGATCTTCATTTTTATAACAATTACTTATGCTCCTTTCATGAGCCTGTTGATATTATTTTTAGTGTCTTTAATCCGGTTCTTTATTCTTTCTTTCCGCGATAAAGGATATAGTTGAGGAAACTCAAGTTTACGGAACTCGTAACCGCGTGCTGTTAACTTGTCGATTACTGCCGGTAATGCTTCCAATACGTTTTTTTCGGCTTTTATTGAATCGTGAAAAGTTATTATTGAACCGTCGCGGATATTGTTTACTACATTTTCGTAGCATTTTTTTGGGCTCAAACTTGAGTCGTAATCGCAGCTAATTACATCCCACATCACAATTTTGTAATGCCGGGCAATTTTTCGGTATTGAGCGCGGCGCAACCATCCGTGAGGAGGCCTGAACATATTCGATCCAATATATTCATTGGCCTTTTCAATGTTGTTAAAATATTTTTCGGTTGAACACTTTATTCCCTGTAAATGATTAAATGTGTGGTTTCCCACGCTATGCCCTTCGTCTTTAATTTGTTTAAAAATTTCAGGGTATTTGAATACATTCTCGCCTACACAAAAGAAGGTAGCTTTTATGCCCTTGTTTTGTAAAATTTCGAGTATAGCCGGAGTAATATTTGGAATAGGCCCGTCGTCGAAAGTAAGGTAAAGTACTTTTTCGCCCGAGGGAATACGCCAAATTGCTAAAGGAAATATGCGTGTTATCCAGTCGGGTAAATGTACTCTTAAGTCCTTGCTTCTTCCCATATGCTTTTTATAAAAGAATATTTTATTATTCTTTTATAATTGTTAATTCATGTGACTTATAAAATTACTGTAATGTTCTTCGAAATGGGTACTTGTTTTAATGAACAGTTCTTCGTCATTCAGTTGTTGTGTCATGTTTACAAGCTCATTTAAGAAGAATAGATTGCTTCTGATTTCACTTTCGATAGATACAAAGTATCTATTGTCAAAAGCAAGGTAATAGCTAAGCTCATGCGAAAATTCTTCGGATATTTCGTTGATAAGCTCAGTGGCTTTGTCGTTTGCACCTGCTTTTATATATGATCCTGCAATTAGCACGCTGAAATAATCGTACGGAACTTGTGTTTTGGGTATGAGTTCCATGCAGCGATCAAGTACCTGAATGGCCGAGTCTGATTTGCCTTCAGCAATAAGCGCTTCGGCTAAGCGGTGAAAATTATTTCTTACATTGGTAAGCATGCGACGGTTGTTTTCGTCTAGGTAAACACCCGGCTTATCTGCATTGCCCCAACGGAAATTGTGCATTAGGTTATTGTACATTTTTTCTGTGTGAACAAAACCTCTATTCATACCTGTAGGGGTTGAGCGTATAGGTACAATACGGTATGATAAACCTTCGAGCCTAAAATATTTATCGAGCGATAAATATTTTTCAGAACCAACCGAAATTGCAAAGTAAATAGCGCGTTCCCAATTGTTATGATAAAGCATGTCGAGTAGCATGAGTTGGTCTTTAGTGATAAAGTTTCCGGTGAGCTCAATGAACATGGTATCCACAATCTGTTCATAATCCTCGGGAGCTACTACGCCATGTTCGATAACAGCTTCTTTGTCAATTACCATGAATAAACTACGCGAGGGTATATACGAAGCGTTGTTTGCACGAGCAATTTTGGTGCGTGGATCGTCGTCTTTCACAAAATCAATTGCACGTCCTAATTCAATACTACGCCCCGACATTCTGGGGTCTTCCATTATATAAATAATATCGCGTGTACCCTGCACGTATTGTGGAAACTCAAAGCTTATGGGCAAAGGTTCCGAGTCGTATGCTTTTTGTTGCATTTGGCGCACATACCAGTCGGTTTGGAAATAGCTGAGGTTACATACACGCTTATCAAGGCCTACTTCTTCTACTTCCTGATTGTACCATAAGGGGAAGGTGTCGTTGTCGCCATTCGTAAAAATAATACCGTTTGATTCGACACTAGTCAGATAGTTATAGCCAAAATCGGTTGCGGTACGACGGTGCGAGCGGTCGTGGTCGTCCCAGTTTTGTGCGGCCATTAAAACCGGCACAGCCAACAGTGTAACTAAAGTAGAAGTCACTGCCGAAGCATTTGAAGGAATATACTTTTTGAGCAAATGGTGTATTCCGGCCACACCCATACCAATCCATATTGCAAAGGCATAATACGAACCTGCAAAAGCGTAATCTCGTTCACGAGGTTGGAATGGAGTCTGATTCAGGTAAATCACAATTGCTATTCCGGTTACAAAAAACAGAAGTGTAACCACCCACAGGTCGCGTTTGCCATGTTTGGTTTTATTTTGAAAAAAGATACCAATAAGTCCTAACAAAAGAGGCAACATGTAATAGGTGTTACGTCCGGGGTTATCTGCATATTTCGAGGGTAAATCGTCTTGATTTCCCAGTCGCATTTCATCAAGGAATTTAATGCCGCTTATCCAGTTTCCATCAAGTGGATTTCCGTGCCCTTGAATGTCGTTTTGCCGTCCTGCAAAGTTCCACATAAAATATCTCAGGTACATAAAATTAACCTGATAATTGAAAAAGAATCTCAGGTTTTCGCCAAAGGTTGGCTTCATAATTACCTCGGTTTCGCCTTGAGCATTGCGGTATGTTCTGCGCGAACCGCTTACTTTGCCCCATTCTTTGTAGGCTTCAGTGTGACGTTCGTCATTGCTCCACATACGTGGGAATATGGTAGAGAAATCGTCGTCGTAATTTGGTTTCTGGCGTTCTTGCGTCATTACGTACTTGCCATCTTTCAGTCTCCACTCGTTTTTATCGTGCACATAGGGTTCATTTCTGTCAAGAGGTGAATTGTAATATTGTCCGTAAAACAAAGGACGACTTCCGTATTGCTCACGGTTTAAGTACGAAAGCAGCGAGAATACATTGTCGGGGCTGTTCTGATCCATTGGGGGGTTGGCATTGGAGCGAATCATAATTACCGCAAACGATGAATA
>SKHV01000091.1 GCA_007116765.1 Prolixibacteraceae bacterium
AATAATCGGGGGGTGATTTCCAAATATTCTGTGTATAAATTGTATATTTATTTATTTTGAAAAAGAGTTTGCTAAAATATTTCCCCACCAGAAAGTTGAATTGAACCGTTAGTCGTTTTCTGTATTTAAAAAAATATTCCACCGCAAAGAATGCACGAAGGCGCAAAGATTTTTTAATATAATTCTTTGCGCCTTCTTTGCAGTGAAAAACCTACTCGGTTGCCATATGCATTTCGAGGGAACGGCTATTTTTTAATGAATTTCTGACTAATAACATCATCGTCTAACTGCACGGATAAAACATAGCTGCCTTGCATGAGCTCCGATACATCTATCCTGCCTTCAATATCTAACGGGTTTATTCTTTTTACAATTTTCCCACTCACATCGAAAATTATAAGCCTTGAGACTTTTTGAAAATCAACTCCAACAATATCTACATTTAAGTAATCGGATACAGGGTTTGGGTAGAGGTTAACACGAAAATCATATAATCCCTTTTTATTATTTGACTGCCTATTGATTTCATCATTTTCAGATACAACAAGAGACTTCAGATTATTCTGACTTTGATTTCCCACGGACAAGTTATTGTGAATATACATTTTAATTGCTTTGCCAGTACTTACTAGTTTAAATCCGCTTGTCATTTTAATATTATTACAAGCAATAAACTCTAGTCTATTATTATTTGGTGGATAGGTAATTTGGCTGTTAAGTATAAAACTACCTGAATAGTATTGCTTTGTGCTCCCATACTCTGTGACAACTGCACTTGTCAAATTACTTGAATAATTAATAGTCTCATCGCAATCAACAATTACTACACTTCCCCATTTTTCAGAATCAGTAAAGCCATTTCCTTGTTCGTTACATCCAAGTGCGATTTCTCTTGCATTACAGGCAGAAGAAGTAAATAAATGTATAACTTTGTTGCCTTTTGAATTATATTGATATTCCACATAATAAGGATCGGGATAAACAACACCAGTACAGGTATGCTCATGCAAAGTATCATATTTACATGAGGCAGCACAATTAAAATGAGTATCCCAAAAACTACAATCATCCCAAGCGTTATCATTATCAAACCACCATACAGAAGTCATAACACATTCTTGTGGATAAGAAGTATTATTAAACTTAACGGTTGTACCTAATGGAAACACATTTCCACCATTTTCAATTTCATAATCAGCTTGTATATCAACATTGTAACATTCCATATTTACAGGTTCAAAATAAAATGAAATATTTTTCTCTACACAACTGCCAATTTGATTATTTTCAGAATCATACAAACAAAGCAATACGTTATTAGAGTATGTTTCACCGTTTACACAATCATTAAAACAAAGTAAATGACTACGCGTATATGTCAAAGCAGAGTATCCTCCGGATAAAGGTTCAGTCCAATAAAAATAAGCATGATCAAAAGGCACGTTTGTTTGAATATCAACATCAACACATTGTGATGTTTCATCTGTATGTTCATAAGTAAAATCTAATGCAACAATCTGCATCATTATTTCACCTAAGCTATAATTACTGTTCATATCACCAATCGTTCTTGATACATTGGCATAACCATCTTTTGAGAATAGCACATCACCTTGCCAGCCCTCCGATACCGAGAATGTAAATTCACCATTGTTATCAGTTGTAATAGTTCCAGATTCATCACCCTCAGAATTGGAATTTGGAATAAACTCAACTGACACTCCCTGTATTGCTGAATGATTGCCATAAAATTCCACAACAGATCCGTATATATCAAATTCATTCATCTCGATTGAAACATAGTTTGTTTTTGTTTCTGTATCGCTTTGTCCATTTCCACTCACACTCAGTGTTACATCATATGTTCCTACGTTAGCATAAGTAACTACAGGGTTCTGAAGCGTGCTGGTTGATGGTGAACCTCCGGGAAAAGACCAGCTATGATTTGTGGGATCACCACTTGAAGCATCGTAAAAATGAATAGTAGTTCCGGAAGAAGCTGTTTGTGTAGAAGCGGTAAAGTTTGCAACCATATCGACAGGAGGGTGATATGCACCAAACTTATGATAATTATCGTTCTGAGAGATATTTGAAGACCATGTGCCTGTATTGGTTCGTTTAGGAATAGAGTTCCCTGAAACAAGATTATTTCCATCCAAAAAACCATATAATTTATTTCCTGCCAAATCGGAACTGTTTTCATTAATTGTAATGCTATTATTTGTACTTAAAATACCTGCATTGACTTTAAAGACCCAATGCGAATCAGTACTCGACGACAAACTGTTACATGTTGTACCATTTACTTTTATTTCAACATTGCTCATCGATTCACTGGGATAAACATGCACCCACACCAAATCGGTTGTGATACAACCATTGCCAGAAATAGTTGACTGGAGGTTACCTGAATTCCATTGCCACATGCCGCTATAAACTAAATCGCCATTAACGCTCCCTTTCCGTACCTCTACTTTTTTAATGTAGGGCCTGAAATTATCAATCACGTTTGTTTGTGTAATACTTTTTGAATTCCCCCTGACATCTTCGGTTGTAAGCCGAAGTATATATTCTCCATCAGGATAGGCAGGGGTATTGGTATTCCAACCTTGTTGGGTATTCCAATGCCGTTTAAGTATATCGCGGCCTAATTGGTTGGTGCTTGAGCCTGTCCTAACCGGGTGCATTCCTTCACGCGGATCATCCAAAATAGTATTTAGAGATCTTGTTTGGCTGTCGGAACCTTGCGGATAAGAGTTATAATACGTACTTGTACCTATTCCGTTGTATCTGCTTGAAAATGTTAAATGATTGGTCCCTGAATATTTCCATTCAGCAATCGTCTCATAATTTTCTCCAGTTTTCTTTGCTTCTACCCTGGTAACATTCAGGTCGTATTCCCCAACATAGTTTACGTCCGACTCTGCAATAACCTCATCTCCATAAACCACATTAAACATTTGGTTATAGGAAGGGAATTCTGTTGCAGTACCACCATTGTTGTACTTCATCCTCAAATCCAAGTCCATGTCATTGGCGTTTGATCCATTATAGGCAATATAAGTTAAAGGGTTCACCCAGTTGCCCATTTCGGTGGTTTGGAGATGAAGGTGGTTCAGATTATTTGGCCTGAAAACAACATCGTTTGCTGCTACTGTTCGGGTAGTTATAGCAGGTGTTCCCCATTTTGATATTCTTTCAACACCCAAGAAAAGCTGATTGTCAGTATTTACAAATATTTTTGTTTGACCATTCGCTCCAAGGGTTTCTAAAATCACTCTATTTCCGCAAACTGGATTCTTTAATGTCCAATTATTATTTCCAGTTGAATCAACCAAAACATGCATATAGACCCAATTTCCTACTGTAATATTCGATGCATCTCCATTAGGCGTGAATGTTAACGGAGTTCCGCCCTCTAAAGCATATGCTCTATCACGATTATTATTATCAGATCTACAAGAATAGTCTAACCCGGCATGAAATCGGCTTCCACCTGTAAAGTTGCGAGGTCCCCAGTCCGAAATGAGATTCGACAATCCATTCCCTGAATTATCAACCGGATTTCTTAAATTTTGGGAGTATAAATTCAACCCTATTGTGATGATAAGGATAATTGATAGGATATATTTCATGACGCTACTTTTTTAAGTATTTCAATGTGTTTACATTAGGTAGGACAAGGTTGCCCAAGTAGTAGCCATCTACGTATACCTCGAACGAACCATTGTTTTGCAAGGTAATGTCAGGATCAGAAAAGCTGCTTTGGATATTTTTATATACCTTATGCCCTAAATAGGTTCCATCAATATCATGAAAAACAATCATGGCAGTATAAGGGGCAATGATGCTTGTTAAGGCCACAATGTATTTACTGCGGTTTACAAAAGCCGCACCATTATATAATTTATAAGTGGCTGGCTCAACTTCGGCATATTTTACCCTGTTGATTCGTTTCATACTATGAATCGAGTAAATCTCAAAAAAAGTAGTATCCTTTGAAGATGATACATTTGAAATGCCATATTTCCCATCATTAGAGACATTAAAGCCACCACTTTTAAGAGAAGATACAGGTATCTTGAATAGTTCATTTCCCTTTCTGTCAAACAACATATAAAAACCGCCAGAGTTTGCGATTATAAAATCTCCATTTTGAGAAACAGGATCAACATACACTTTTTCTTTAAATGTTTTTCTCCAAATTTTATTATTCTTAATATCATAACAATAAAAATCGTTGATAGCCTCGTTATGGTTGCCTATATCCTTTTTGCGTTGATAGCAAATCAAATCTGTTGAAGCCGCAACCCGCATGTCAGCTAACGAATCAACTTCAAGTACCATTTCCCCTTGGTCGTTAAATACAACAAGCGAATTTGTCAACAAATGGATTTCATGGTTGTGGTTCACGACATGCATCATCCAATGTTTGCCATCATCCGAAAGATAACTATAGCTTGGGCTCCTGTCTTTCAGGTTCTTTTCCCATTTC
>SKHV01000051.1 GCA_007116765.1 Prolixibacteraceae bacterium
AAACTTCCTTTCACCAATGATAGCAACAGCCTTGACAAACGCTTTTACAGTGAGTTGTTGCACATTATCGGTTTGACAGAAACCAAAGAAGGAAGCAAAAAACTCATTGAACGGAATAAAGAAGGTGAACGAAATACAGGAAGCATTTTAGAAGATGCCATCATTCAGCTTGACAGTTTAGATAAAATCAGTCGATTAGACAGACCAGCCCAGTTTGGAAACACACAACAGGAAAGAATTTTCAATGTTGCCCTTGAATTGACCATCACTTGGATAAACAGGATTTTGTTTTTGAAGTTGTTGGAAGCCCAACTCATCACCTATCATAAAGGAGACAAATCCTATTCGTTTCTGAACCTTGATAAAATAAAAAACTATGACGACCTGAATAGCTTGTTTTTTCAGGTATTGGCACGCAAGTATGATGAACGAAATCCAGACGTTAAGGAAATTTTTGAGAAAGTGCCTTACCTCAATTCTTCGCTTTTTGAACCGACTGATATTGAGCATTCCACTTTGTTTATCAGCAACCTGAAAGATGATAAGTCCATTCCAATTATCTCATCTACGGTTTTAAAGAACGACCAAGGGAAGAAAAGAACAGGAAAACTTTCAACGCTTGAATATCTCTTTGAATTTTTGAACGCATACGACTTTAGCAGTGAAGGCTCAGAAGAAATTCAAGAAGACAATAAAATACTGATAAACGCTTCGGTTCTCGGCTTGATTTTCGAGAAAATCAACGGCTACAAAGATGGTTCATTTTTTACTCCAGGTTTCATCACAATGTATATGTGCCGTGAGACTATCCGTAAGGCAGTTGTGCAGAAATTCAATGAAACCAAAAATTGGAAATGCCAAGACCTGAATGAACTTTACAATAAAATTGACGACACAAAAGAAGCCAATGCAATTGTAAACAGCATCAAGATTTGCGACCCTGCCGTTGGTTCAGGACACTTTTTGGTTTCGGCACTCAATGAAATGATTGCCGTAAAAAACGACTTGAAAATTCTACAAGACCGTGAAGGAAAACGCCTAAAAGAATATCAAGTAGAAGTAGTAAATGATGAATTGATTGTAACAGACGAAGAAGGAGAATTATTTGATTACAATCCAAGTAATAAGGAAAGTCAACGCATACAGGAAACCCTTTTCCACGAAAAGCAAACCATCATTGAAAACTGTCTTTTTGGTGTGGACATCAATCCCAATTCTGTAAAGATTTGCCGTTTGCGGTTATGGATAGAGCTTTTGAAAAATGCTTACTACAAAAACGCCACTGAATTAGAAACGCTTCCCAATATTGATATCAACATAAAATGTGGGAACTCTTTAGTTAGCCGTTTTGAGATAGATTCCGACCTGAAACAAGCTCTCAAAAAGAGCAAATGGACAATTGATAGCTACCGAATTGCCGTTGACACTTACCGAAATGCTCAAAGCAAGGAACAGAAAAGAAAAATGGAAAAACTGATTGCCGACATTAAGTCGGATTTCAGGAGCGAAATTTCCTTGAACGACCCCAAATTAAAGAAGCTACGGAAACTTTCGGGTGAACTTTTTCAAATGACCAACCAGCAGCAACTTTTTGAGATGTCGAAAAAGGAAAAAGCGGCTTGGAACAAAAAAGTCGCAAAGCTGACTGAAGACACTAAAAAGTTAGAAACCGAAATTGAAGAAATAAAAGCCAACAAGATTTTTGAAAACGCTTTTGAATGGCGTTTTGAATTTCCTGAAGTGCTGAATGATGACGGAGATTTTGTAGGCTTTGATGTGGTGATTGGAAATCCGCCTTATATTCTTGTCCAGACTTTAGGTGACCAAAAATTATTCAATTATTACAGTCAGAACTTCGTAACTGCAAAATACAAAATCGACACCTATGCATTGTTCTATGAATTAGGAATCAAAATAATGGCTGATAAAGCAATGCTTTCTTTTATCACTCCAAACACATTTTTGAAAAACAAACATTCAAAAGAACTAAGGCGCTTAATTTTAGCGAACTCGCTTTATGAAATTATTAACTTCTATACTCAGGTTTTTGAAGATGCATCAGTTGACACATTAATTCTAATGATGTCAAAAGGGTCAAAATCTACTGCACACAAGTTTGTGTTTTCTGCATATAAAAAGGATGTATTCGATTTGTCTGAAACAGAAAATCTATTTCATCTTCAAAGCGAATTTCAAAAAGGAGATTATGAATTAGAATTGGATATTGACACTAACCTAAGAAGTATCCTAACCAAAATCGAGCATAATTCAGTACCGTTAAAAACCTTTGGTCGTTCATACTTCGGAATCCAAACTTTTGATAGAAAGACATTCGTAAATGAAACCAAGTTAAATGATAATTACTATCCTGTTATAGATGGTGGTAATGTCAAACGTTACTACTGCGAACCAAGCACTGAATTTGTTGATTTCACTAAAGCTTCAATCAAAAGTGGTGGAGACCCCAATGTTTACGAAAAGTTTAGAATAGTAGTGCGACAAATTGGAGTTTATCCTGAAGGCACTATTGTTCCGCCTCATCTAATGACCTTAAACACCATTTACAATATATTTCTTAATGTTGAAGACATCCAGTTTTTAAAGTTTTTGCTTGCTCTCATAAATTCAAAAACCCTTCAGTTTTATTGGTACAAGAAGCATTACGACAATAAAGCAACATTCCCGAAAATTAAGAAAGCTCCAATTGAGAGCTTACCAATAAAAAAGCCAAATGATGAAATTGTATCAAGTATTTCGGATTTAGTGGTAAAGGTTATAGAGCATAAAAAACAGAATACTGATACGGCTGAACTCGAAAACGAGATTGACCAATTGATTTACCAGCTTTATGATTTGACGGAAGAAGAAATAAAAATTGTGGAAGCGAAATGATACGAGTATATCTTGACTGGAACATTATCAGCAACTTGAAAAAGCCCGAATTTCAAGAGATCGCTCAATTTATACAAGAGAATAAAGACTGTTTTCAATTTCCATACAGTCCGGCTCACTTCCACGACTTGATGAAAAGCTATCAGCCTAATAACGAATTCTTCCAAAAGGACCTTGAATCCTTAGAATATTTGTCTGAAAAACACCTGTTGAGATGGGGAAAGGATGGAATTGAAGTGCTTTTTGGCACACCTAAGGAATATTTTGAAGGACAAATAGAGCAGGAAGACCCATTTTTACTAATGGATATGGAAAAAGTATTGTCTGACATTGATGAAAGTACTAGCGATATTGGTTTAGGAAATATTGGGAAATTGATGAAGTCATTATTTCAGTTAGCTCCTTCAGGTATAGAGATTACAGACGAAAACAGGGATGTATTAAACAAAATGTTTCCAAACCTTACCCCTCAATCTTCAATGTGGGATTTGATGAAAGATATTGCCCCCTTTTCTAAAAATTTATTGCAAGACCGAGAGTATTATAAGGACTTTAGAAATATGATGGCTGAACAAGGATTCAAATTAGAAAGTAATTCCGGAAATTGGAGTAAAGAGGAAGTAATAGAAAACATTGATACTTTTCTGTCTTCATTTAAACTCAATATGACCTACTTGGAATATGTTGAAACTACGTTTAAGCACAGAAAAGAACCTGCAAATGCTTACGAGTTTTACACTACTGCATACTTAATGCTTGATATGATTGGATTTAGGCGTGACAAACTTCCTAAGCCAACGGATAATATGCAGAATATTCAAGCTGATGCGGAACACTCTTTTTATGGTGGCTATTGTGATTACTTTATTGCTGATGATAGAAATTTACGGATTAAAACTGAAATTCTTTACAATGAGTTTAATATCCCCACACCAGTATTGGAACCAAGTGAACTAATCTCTACACTTAGTAAGGTATTGCATCAACCAAATGAAAACACAAACATTTTAACCGAAGCATTGTCATTTTGCAAAGAAAAAGCTATTGTTGAACACTACCCTATTTCTGACGAAAACGAGCTTGAAACCACTGCTTATAAATTGCCGATTTTCTATTTCAATTTTTTCAATTACGTCATTTTCACCCAATACCCAAAACAAGAAGTTCTTACACTCACTTTCAAGAGGGTATTTAAGAATTACTCGACATTTATTTACTACACCGAGTCTGAAAGATTGATTGATAGAATTGTAAAATTGTTTGGTTTTGATGACAAGGAAGAATTAGCACAGAAAAAACAAGATTTTGTGTATAGCGATAAACACGTAGAATTTGTATGGTCATTTAAAGGTGGGGTAATCAGGTTTGAAAAATCCGAAGATAACAGCAGACCCGAACTATCATATATTATCTCCACAAGAATCCCTGAAGATGAAAGTCCGGAATAGCCAACGCTTCACAGCCACACACATTGCCAAGCCGCTCTGAACAACCGCACAAACCAAAGTTTGTCAAAGAGTGTGTCTGAGCCAACTCACGGACGAAAAAGAAGTACGATTGCCCAACATTGTATAAGAGCAATAGCGGGTGAAGTGGTAAA
>SKHV01000326.1 GCA_007116765.1 Prolixibacteraceae bacterium
AATTTTGTTAATAATTCTAATAAAGTGTAAATTGTTCTGAAATTAAAGTTTTTTAATAATCAATCTAAACAACCTTAATGTCAGTATTATATCACACAAAATAGACATTTGTCAATACAAAATAATTGCTAAAAACAGAAATACTTAGTAAGAGTAATTAGTAGTTTACATGGTAAATTTTAAATTTTTTTATTGAAAGCATGTGCATTGAGTTGTACATGCTTTTCTCATTCAATTTTCAATAATTTACTACAACTTAACTGCTTTCAGTATAATTGTTTCACCCAATAACACTTCTTTTGAAAAAGCTTTTCTGAAAACTTCTTTGTTGATTTTTTTCAGGCTTGCATTTTTTGCCGCTTTACGGTAAACAAACCATGTAAGTGGAAAAACTAAAGGCAAAAACAACAAATACAACCAACTTACAGGTTTTATGCGGTTGCAGTTAACACGTTCAATTCTAAATCCATTGGTATGAAGCAAATATCGCAGCTCGGGAAACGAAATCATTGATATATGATGCAATGGATTCGGATTATTCTCATCGAGAGGCGCATTGCATTTATGATGATGCCCGGTGATAAACCATTTCCACCTTGAACGTAAGGAGCTAATATTTGGCGTTGAAAGAATAAATTCGCCACCTGACTGCAATACACGGTGTACCTCTTTCACAAAATCGAACTGTTTGTTGATGTGCTCAATGCCATCGATACAAACTACCACATCCACACTGCTGTTCTCAAAAGGAAGCGGTTTGGTCATATCGGCCTGTATGAACCCCGGATGTTCAATTTCGAGTATATTGTCAATATCGGCAGCCACTACGTTTGAAAAGCCGGCATCGCTAAGCCTCTGTACAAAAGCACCATTCCCCGAAGGAATATCTGCCACACAACATTGTGTGCTTTTCGAAATTAACCCGAACACCTTTTCATGTGTATTTTTCGTGGTATTGATTTTTATTCCCTTATAATTATTCCGCATATTCAAAGTTGAAATTAAATGCTAAAAATAACAATCAATTTCATACGATAATAAATTATTTTTAAAGGCCGAATGCCTGTCCTGCTGTAGCGTGAAAACTCGCATAAAATAAATCACCATATACATGGATGTGAATATTTTACATGCTCGGTTCAACTTTATAAAAAATACGACTATGCTTTTGAGTTATTTGCCAACCACTACAAGTTTGCTTGTGAAAACTTGCTCACGAGTGGCAAGTTGCAAAAAGTAAGTTCCGTTAGGCATACCCTCGGTGCTTATTTGGCAGCCGCTAGCAAGCTGGCGATTTTCGATAGGCTTGGAGCGAATCCGTCTTCCTGTATTGTCAAAAATATCAAGTACCGAAGAATAATTATCCGAAATAGGCAGCCTGATTAAAAAAGAATGAGTAGAAGGATTTGGATAAAGTTCGATCTGAAAGTTGGCCAAATTAAAATTTACTGAATTACTTAAGCCTAAAAGTTCGTCGACATGCGACTGAGTGAAGGCGTAATTATACATTCTTACATCGTCAATGGCCCCACGATAAAACGAAGCATCGTAAGGCCGGTGTGCAAAAAACAAGTCTTCGTATTGCGAGAGGTCGCCACTTTCATCGTCTGATTCCGCAATCAGCACTCCATTGGCAAAAAGTAGTAGCTTACCGCTATCACTATTTCGCACTGCGGTAACATGCACCCACTGGGTTTTCACAAAATCCTTAACCGGGGCACTTACCTGTGAAGCATTTTTCCCATCGCTAATACTAAAAACAAACTCGTCATTAGCCGGAACACTGTACATCTGCCAATATTTTCCAAAGTAATGAGATTTAGGTTCACTGTTAAAATCACCCTTAAAGATGTATGGCTGTAGAGCAGACTCATTTAACGTTGCTGCATCGTGTCGCAGCCAAAAGGCAAGCGTAAAACTGCTGTTGTCGAAATCGAACTCGTAACCGTGCGGTATGTGAATATACTGATCGCTACCGTTGAAGCGTATTGCCCTGTTTCGAGGCGCATTATCCACTGCAGCAGCAAAACCAACGTTCACCGCAGTACCGTGGTTAGCAAAAACCGAACTGTCGAGTAGATTTGAATAACTATCGAGGCTCCAATGCCCCACCAGTTGCTCATCAATTTGTTCGCGCACGGTAAACATCCAAATATTATTTTCCTCGGTAGCCCCTATTTGGTTAACGGCCTCTACCCTCCAGTAGTAAGTGGCTCCATGCTCAATTTCGGCATAAAAACTGTTGTCGGTTTGATTACCGGCAAAAACAGGTGGATTGCTATGTCCAAAATACACATCGTACGATTCGGCACCCATTGATACATCCCAGGTAAGCACAGCGCCGGTACTCACGTTTATGGCATTGTTCGACGGGTAGGGGTTGGATACCGGAACCGGAACGGCATTGGCTGAATGAGTTGCTGCAGCAGCTTCGTTAGAGTATACCGAGTAGCCTGCATCGCCAAAAGCTCTTATACGGTAAGTGTATTCAGTTTCTTCGTCGAGATCACTATCAATATATGAAGTTGAATTTGCAGGCAAGGTTTCAATCACCACAAATATATCTTCGTTTGCTTTTCTTTCGAGATGAAAACCTTCTTCCAAATCGGAATTATCGACCCACTCAAGCGCGATTTCGGTTACATCGGTAGCATTGGCGATAAGCTGAGTGGGTGGCCTAACAAAGTCATTCATAGGCCCAATGCTATTAAGATAGTACTCCAGGTTTGTGTAACCATGACCATACATATCGTCGTTTCTGTCGCTGGGGTCAAAGGGGTCAAGACCATGAGCAATTTCCCACTCGTCGGGCATTCCATCGCCGTCGGAGTCGAGCGGAGCCGGAGCTGAAAACATCTCCAGCCAACCGCCCACATCCGAGGGTTTGTCCACTATTCCGGTATTGGGTCCTTTGTATGCTCCTCCATAGTTTGCAGTGCCTGTACGCGTTTCTTCAATAACCCGTACATCGTGCTCATCGAAGCGGGGCAAACGTGCACCTGCATTTTCAAGCACATATTCATAAGCCTCTCCAGCCGTATAGGTTTCGAAGGCAAGGTATTCAAAAGGTGAATCTTTTTTAAGATTATTTATTTGGTTAGCGGGCACATTTTGTACACCAAGTCCCCAGTTGTCGGTGAGTACATCAGGGTATCCGTCTACTTCGTTACCATCGACATGAAACATGCTGTAGCCAAACGACGAGTGACCGTATGGTTCAAGCACCCTGTAAGCTACTGCACCTGAATTGGTGCCGGGGCCGGGCTTATAGTAGTTGTTCACTACATTGATATTGGCTTTAGTTCCCCACACTTCGTTGGGATCGCCACCATAGGCATTGTTAAAGCCCCAGTTATAAATGACATTATTCCGAAAATCGGTTTTATCGTCTTTCACAGGAGTGTATCGCGCACCATTAAAACGCGGTGTACGACTTGAGTGATGTGCAATGAGGTTACGCAAAAAACTGGCTTTATTACCACCCCAAATTCCCCCATATCCATGGTCTCCTTTTGAATGAATAGAACGATAAAGGCTTTCTGAAATTATTGAATTTTGCATGGTGAAATTCTCATTTCGGTAAAACGAAGCGACCTCATCAACTCCCCAGCTCATAGAGCAATGGTCGATAATAATATCGCGCTGATTGGTTCCTTTAAACGAGTCGTCTTCGACGTAATCGCCTGAACGAAAACGCAGGTGCCGCACAATTACATTATTTGCCCTTATGTCAACCGGGCGTCCTTTTATGGTAATACCATCGCCTGGAGCAGTTTGCCCAGCTATAGTAATGTTGTCGCGGTTAATCCGCAATGTCGATTTCAGTTCTATAGTACCTGAAACACTAAACACAACCGTGCGGGGCACATTGGTTATTACGGCATCCCTTAAACTACCGGAGCCATCGTCGTTCAGGTTAGTCACATATATTACTTCTCCTCCGCGACCACCGGTAGTATAGCGCCCCCATCCGTCGGCACCCGGAAAAGCAAGTATCTGTTCACTGCCCGATTGAATTTGTTCAGAGTAGGAAACGGTTTCATTTTCCTCATGTTGGGTCTCTTCTCCAATACTCTCAATTATTGAATTGGCGGCACTTACTACATTAATAAATGCAAGTGCAAAAATAAATGCAAGTGCGAAAAACTTTAGCAGCGTGAGAGATTGATTTAAAATTCTGAAAATAAGGATCATAATTGGGTATATTAAATGAAACACGTTTCCTGGCTCAAAACAATTTTAAACTATGAAACAAAGAAAAATTAATTATCGATTAGTTCACTAATTGAAGTTACCGCTTCTCCATTGATATTTACATTTTTCAGTGTAAAATCTTTGTAGTCGGTAATCACGTTTCCGTGAGTTACTCCGTTGAAATTTGAATTTTCTATTACAAAATTTGAGATTGGCGAGCGTTCATATCCTTTCAGGAAAAATGCATAACGACTTTTTTCTGAATTTATATTTTGTAGATATACGTTGCGGACAATTGGTGTACGATCGCCTGCATCACCTTCTTCATAATAAAAATTCACACGCACTATTGATTCTCTTACCTCACCAACTTCGATGTTGCGCAGGTAAATGTTTTCAACAGTTCCACCTCGCAGCGAGTTCGTTTTGATGCGTAACACGCGGTCGAGCCTTGGGCTGTTCATTATCAGGTTTTCGGCAAATACATTGCGACATCCGCCCGAGATTTCGCTACCCATAACTACACCACCGTGACCATCGCGCATTTCGCAATTTTGTATCACAATGTTTTCTGAAGGAACACCAATTCGGTGGCCATCGCCTCCCCTGCCCGATTTAATGGCAATACAATCGTCGCCGGTATCGAAAAGACAATCCTTTATCAGTACATTTTTGCTCGACTCAGGGTTGCAACCGTCGTTATTGGGACCATGAGTGCGCACAGTTACATTCGAAATGGTAATATTCTCGGATAAAACCGGGTGAATAACCCACATTGGCGAATTGATAATTGTAACACCATCGATCAATATGTTTTTTGAGCGATAAGGCTGAAGGAATTTAGGGCGCAGATAATGGCCTTCACCAAAAACACGTTCGCTTACAGAAACCCCGTCTTCGCCCATTTGCCTCAGTCTTGCCACTGCATCGAGCTGGTTTTCGGGTGTGGTTTCCCATGTTTGACGACTCCATGGGCCTTTCCATGGCCACCAGTTGTCCTTGTCGGCATTACCGTCGAGGGTACCACCACCTGTTACTGCTATATTCTCTTGTTCAAAAGCATAAATCAGTGGCGAATAGTTCATCACTTCATTGCCTTCGAAGCGGGTGTAAACCAGCGGCAAATAATCTTTCGGGTTGCGACTAAAAAGTAAAGTGGCTCCATCTGATACGTGAAGGTTCACATTCGATTTTAGATGAATGGCTCCGGTATGAAAAACACCTTCGGGAACTAACACTCGGCCACCACCTGCTTCGAAGCAGGCAATAATGGCATTGTTAATAGCTTCGGTATTAAGCGTAGCACCATCGGCTACCGCTCCAAAATTGAGAATATTGAAGGTCACATCAGGAAATACCGGAGCCTGTATTTGCTCCAGTATTTCATCAACCATATCCCAATTGGCCTCAAAGTCATCGCCCGATGGACGCTGACCACATGAAACAAGTACTACCGATAATAAAAAACTAAATAGGAATCCTTTTGCAGTTACCATATAATTGCTAGTCATATTCTGTAATTTTATCGTACAATTAATTTGGAAGTTTGCATATCGTTCTTAACAAAATACATCCCAGGTCTTAACTCTGAAATGTCAACGTGATTGCTTTTCTCGTTCAGTTTTTGAGTTTTAACTACCGAACCCAATGCGTTGTAAATAGTTATTGCACCTGGTCTTTCTAATTGAATATTTACATTACCCGATGCAGGATTAGGATAAATGGCCATTTTATTGGTCATAATTAAACGAGCGCTGGTTCTTAGCGGATCCCAGCGAGGATCCCCAATAGGTTCGCCCTCAAGACTGGCCCACATCAAATCAGAATCTTCGTTTAAGGTGAAGTCGCCATTGACAGGATCGGCAAATTCAGGGTCAAGAGTCACGTTAAACTGACTTTGTGACCAGTTTATGTCGTCGAAGCTTCCTTGATATACTTCACTGTTAGGAACGACAAGAAAATCGGGTGCAATGTTGTTGGCAACCATGCGGGTTGATGTTGCACCATCGTAATTGAATCTCCATCCTAAAATATCAAAATCGTCTTCAAGTCCAATTTCGTTGGTCTTTCCTAAAATATTGTGTCGCATTTCAAAGTTCAACGCAGTAGATGATTTAAAATCGAATTGATAACGGCTGTTAGTAGCTCCTCCAATATTCCAGAAAGTACAATTTTCAACCAACACTGTTTTTGGAAAATCGGCCGGTGTATTTTCACTTTGAATTATACCTACCTGCACGTTGTAAAGCGTTGAGTTTGTAAGTTTAAAAGTATTGAGCGTGAGGTTACTTTGCAGCCTGAAAACTCCATAATTACTTCCATTCCTAATGTCGTGAATAATGCTGTTATCCACCAAAATAGTGCCTACATCGTGTGCCGCACGGTCGCCGCGAATAACGGCTCTGAATAGATTACGAATTTCGCAGTTGCGAATAGTAAGATTCTCTATAGAAACAAGGTCGCTGGTAAAATTTACAAAGTAACTTCCCACCATTTCTTCACCTTCGGCCATGGGGTCTTCTTCCATGGTATCGTGGTCTACAGGTAAGCCTGAGATTTCAAGATTCTCGAAAGTTAAGTTGCCCACTTCTCCAATCACATCAATTGAACGAATGTAAATTACAGGTTTGTCGTACTTGCTTTCTCCAATAATTGTAAGCGACTTGCTTTCAATTACAATGTTGGCATTTCCTCCTTCGTCGAAGTTTGCAATGTATTTACCGGATTTAATGGTAATGGTTGCACCGTCTTCGGCTTCGGCAATAATATTAATTAAATTATCGCCGGATTCAACGGTAATTTGCTCTTGTGCCATTGAGAAAAGGCTAAAAGCAAAAACTAAACATAAAGTTGTGTAGAATTTTCGTTTCATAATTGTATAATTTTAAGTTCTGTTTCAATTCAAATATTGGTGGTTTATAAAAATATAAACTACTAACCCTGATTTTGTTTATCCTAATATCCGTAATCGTTATCGAGGTTTGGATTTTGATCAACAATAGTCTGATGTATAGGCAGTAATTCTTTTCGATTAGGTTCAAAATGCTTTGCTACTGATTCTATGAATTCGTCGTTAATGGCAATTCTCCAATCGGAAGAATATGGCCATTCATCAAGGTCTCTATCGGCTACTGTTGCTGAATCGACATGGAAATCGAAATTGTAAAATTCGAGCTTACCGTCGCTGCTGTTTCTCCATATAATTCGTTCGGGAAGGTTTTCATATGGAGGCTGAGCTTCTTCCATTTTTTTCATTTCAGCCCTCATTTCGCTAAGTTTATCGCCAAGCATATTCCATCTTATGAGGTCGTATTTTCGAATTGATTCTCCAGCAAACTCCCATGCCCGTTCTTTTACCAATTCGTTAAAGAATGCTTCTTTTGATGTGGGTATAGAAGGCATACTTGCTTCGTTTCCTGCAAAAGCACGTGCTCTAACTTGTCTGAAAGCATCAATTGCCGCAGAAGTTGGTCCGTTCAGTTCGTTTTCGGCTTCGGCAAACATAAGTAGCACATCGGAATACCTTAACAGTGGCCAATTTACACCGGTATATTTATTTGAGCCGGGATAAATAGGTTCAAACCACTCGCGACGCCATTTAGCAATGTACAAATTTCGTGCATTGACAAATATTTGATGGTTGGCGGGTGAACCGGAATAAATGCCTACCGGATTAGCTGAGCCTACACGGTACAAGGCAATGGTTACATCGCGGCGTAGGTCGTTTTCATTGAAAGAATAATAATAGTTGGGAGTAGCTAACATGTTTCCAATTGCTCTTCCATACGACGAAGCATCGTCGGAAGCATTGCCCACAAAGTAACCCACTTCGGAACTTTCTCCTAAACCCATGCCTACTTCCCAAATCACTTCCCCAAAGCGGGTGTCAACTTGGTAACGGCACATAGTCCGAAAAACATCTTCGAACGAAGGATTGAGCCTGTGCTCACCACTTTGGATAATATCGTTGGCTGCATCGCGTGCAATTTGATAGTAGTGCAGGTAATTATCACCACGCTGCATTCCGCCATTTACTCTCAAAGAATAACCGCCACGAGCCAGAGCGATACGGGTCAGTAAACCTTTTACTGCTCCTTTTGTAACCCGCTCTTCGGCGGCTAATTCAGAGCGCCAGGGCACTAAATCGGCTGCTTTTTGAAGGTCGACAATTAAATGGTCGTAAATTACATCCCTATCGGTTTTGGGCAGGTTTAAATCCTCGTCGGTTTCGGCCGAACGACTTCTGAAAGGAACATCACCCCAGTTCCGGATTAATTCATAGTAAAATAAAGCCCTAAGTGTCAATGCTTCACCTAGCATTCTGTCCATGGCTTTTTTATCTTCATCGTCGCCATTTTCATACACCGGACTTTGCGGTATACTAGAAATTATTATGTTACAGCGCTCAATTCCTTTGTAGAAATTGATGAAAGGTTTTTCTATTTCGAGATTACCAGCAGTAGCAATGTATTTAGCGATACCACGCCTTTCATTATCGGGTTCCAAACCACTTATAAACTCTATATCGGTATCGAGGCCGTAATACATACTCACCCTTTTTGTATACCCTTCGTCAAATGTCATGAGTTGATAAACACCTAAGATGGCAGTTTCGGTATAATCTACAGTACTAAAGACGTTTTCGGGAGTAAACACCGAAACGGGTTCGTCCTCAAAAAATTTCTCGCACGAATTCAGGCTTAGCATAGCAAAAGCCACGAAAAGTGAAATGTATATTATTGATTTCAAAAACTTTGTCATAACTATATAATATTAAAATGTAAGATTCACACCAAAAAGATACATCCTGCTACGAGGGTATGCCGAATAATCGACTCCCGGTGTTAGTGGAGTGCTGCGTCGAGTATCCACTTCGGGGTCGTAACCTGTATAGTTTGTAAAAACGAACAGATTATTTACAGTAGCATAAAGCCTCAAATTTGAAATCATAACCCTTTGGGTTAAACGGTTTGGAATTGTGTATCCCAGGGTCACGTTATTAATTCGCAGAAAAGATCCATCTTCAACTGCCCATGAGTGGAACAAACTACGTCCTTCGGTAGGTTTCCAAATAGTTGCATTGCTATTTAGCTCGGCAAGTGAAACTGGGTCAGTTACCACATTTCCTTCCAAATCAACAGTCATCCATCGATTGTCAGAATTCACTAAATCGAGCAGGTTGGTATAAGTACGGTACCCGCTTGTAAATTCAATTTTATTGGCATTGTAAATACTGTTACCATAAACCCAGTTCAGGAACACACTAAGATCGAAACCCTTATAATTCATCATTATATTCATTCCACCTATGTGTTTTGGGTTGCTGTTTCCAATCACTATGCGGTCGTCTTCAAAAGTAACCATGTTGCCATCGTCAATTGGATTGCCATCAGCATCGAGCGGACTAGTCTGGTCAACAAACTTTACACTACCGGGACCAAAACCAAAGGTAGTTACGTTTGAATTATCGGCTATACCGGGTTTCAGCACATATTGGCCATTCACGTAATCAAAATCGTCGACCGTGTAAAAACCATCTGTTTCGAAGCCATACATTAGGCCTACAGGTTCTCCCACCTGAACAATGTAGTCGGAACCTACGTCGTTACTCCATCCCGATGATGCAAGGAAGTTATCCATGCCTCCCAAATCGTCGACCATGTTTCGATTAAACGAAATATTAAAGTTAGTAGTAAGTTTGAAGTCGCGGGTATCTACAATGTAAGCATTCAAAGCCAGCTCGATTCCTTTGTTGGTTGTTTGTCCTATATTCTGAATTTGAGTAGTGTAACCTGTAGTTACATCGATACGTTGCTCAATTAATAAATCCTGGGTTGAGTTTTGGTATAAATCGATATTACCGTGAATACGTTCGTTGAACAATCCAAAGTCGATACCAATGTTCCGGGTAACCATTGTTTCCCATTTCAAATAAGGATTAGCAAGCGAACTTGGGTAGAAATACGACATGCGGTTGTTGTTCAGGTAATAACCTTTGCTTGAACTCACACGGTACAGACTAGCATACAAATAATCGGGTATGCGGTCGTTTCCTGCTTGTCCGTAACTGGCTCTCAGCTTCAGGCTTGAAATCACATGAGAAATATCCTGCATAAAATCTTCGCCCGAAATACGCCATGCAGCCGATGCCGAGGGGAAAACACCCCAGCGGTTTTCTTTTCCAAACTTTGACGAACCATCGGCTCGGAGTGTTACACTTGCGAGATAATTATCTTTGTATGAGTAGTTTGCTCTTCCAAAAAACGACAATAAACGGTCGGTTATTTCATTGGTCGAAGGTGTCAAAGGTGTTTCTCCGAGCGACATAGAACCAATTGCAATTGGAGCAGTAATATCTTCGGGGAAATGACGAATTTCCTGACTGTAACTCATCCTTTGAGTTTCAATCAGTTCCTGACCCAACATGACATTCAAACTGTGGTCGGTTCCGAGAGATTTATTGTACGATAAGGTATTTACCAGTCGTGTACGTTCTTGAGAGCGGGTATCTAACCTTACCACGGGTAATTCGCCATAATCGCGTGACAAAGGTGTTGAAACACCATAAAAGCGGTTGCGGCGCTCACCTTGGTTCTCGTAACCCACTTCAGTGCGCCAGGCAAGTTCTTCTAATATTTTATAGTTTAAAGCCGCATTGAAATTCGCTTGTGTGCGGTGCTTCATGCTATATTCATCATTTATAAGGGTTACCGGGTCAATTAATCGGCTAAGGCTCCAGTTTTCTTCGTCAGTGAATCCGATAGTGGGATCGTCGAGCAAATCGGAAAGACCTTCAACCGGTCGGTAAATTACCGCATGACGTAGTCGGTTGGTGGTTTGCGTACCCGAGTCGGAAGTACCTGCACCGAGAGATTTGGTATCGGCGTAGCGTACATCGAAGTTCAGCGTAAATTTATCGGAGGCTTTGGTGTCGAACCTGAAGCCAAGGTTTGTACGCTCAAAACCACTGTTAATCATAATACCTGTGTCTTCCTGACGGGTAAGGCTTAGGTTATAGGTTGATTGCTCGTTACCGCCCGACACATTCAGGTTGTGATAAACCGAAGGTGCTGTGCGTCCAAATACTTTATCCTGCCAATCGATAGCTTCTGCCGAACCGTAAAGCTCATCAAATTCGTCCCACTCGCCCATTCGTAAGCCAAACGACCTGCGTTCCTGAAAATTACTTCTACTTCGTTCGTACTGATAAAGAGCATATTCGTAAGGACTTAGCACATCTAACTGTTTCACCATTTGCTTTTGTCCGTAATAAAAGTTGTACGAAACTTGAGTCTTTCCTGCTTTTCCTCCTTTTGTGGTAATAATTACAACCCCGTTTGCTCCCCGTGCACCATATATTGCAGTAGAAGAAGCATCTTTGAGCACATCAATCGACTGAATGTCGGTAGGTGAAATGCTGTTTATGTTATCAACAGGAAATCCATCCACAATGTAAAGCGGCGAGTTGTCCTGAGTAATTGAACCTCCGCCACGTACCCTAATTCTCACTTCGGCATCGGGAGAACCCTCGGCAGTAGTAATTTGCACACCGGCCAAACGACCTGTAAGGGCTTGTGCTACTGAAGATACCGGCATATCGCTAAGCTGATCGGCACCTACCGAGGCCACCGAACCGGTTAAATCGCGCCGTCGAGTTGTTCCATAACCAATCACAACCACTTCGTCGAGGTTTGACACATCGGGATTTAATTGTATGTCGATAACTGAACGCCCCTGAATAGGCACTTCCTGAGTTTGAAAACCCATAAATGAAAACACCAAAAAGGCTCCGGGTTCGGATACTTCGAGTCTGTAATTCCCGTCAATATCAGTAATTACACCCCTTGTAGTACCCTGAACGGTTACGCTGGCACCCGGAAGTGTTTCGCCCGTATTATCGGTAACTGTACCTGTTATAACTTGTGCAAACAAATTTGTACTGGCAAACAAAGCCATGTACAGAAACAGTACAGATATCTTTTTATTAAACATATAACTTAACATGTTGATAACAGTCTTTAAAATTGAAATGCAATTAACAAAACCTAGCTACAGAGAAGAATCATTTACCTTCTCTGTAGCGGTTTTGAATATAAGACATTAATATTTTGTGATTCGTTTGTTCACGTGAATACCGTCTTTGATAATAGTGAGCATGTATATTCCGTTATTCAAATTACTTACATCGATAGTCATCTGAGTTTCGTCGACAATTTGCTGTTGCATAAGCTGTCCCATTGCATTTGTGATTCTTATGTTGGCTCCCATCATTTCTTCTGAAAGTTTGACATTCATCACAGAGCTTACAGGATTAGGATATACCGAAACTGATGATTTCAACAATTCATCGATGTTTGTAGTAAAAGAGAAGCTAACGGTATAGGTCACTACCGTTTCACCATCCTCGGCAGTAACCACCACAGTTGCATCTCCTGGCAATTCAGGAGCCTGGTTAACCACACGGCTTGCATTGGCATCGCTAAGTACCGCAGTAACTACTGGAATTAAAACGGTACCCTGAGGAAGTTTTACTTCATACTCTGTCACGTCGGGGTCAAAACCCTCTATCGTTGCACCGTCAACCATGAGGTTGCTTACCGTTGCATTGTTCGATGCTACCCTGAATGTAACGCTATAAGTGCTGACAACCGACTCGTCGATTGAAGTTACTACCACCGTGGCAGTTCCCGTAAGCACATCAGCTTGAGTTATTGAAACCGAAGCCCCTTCGATATTGGCTATTGCAGCCACCTCAGGTACATCGTCGAAGGTTGATCCATGTGGCAATACCACATTGTATTCATAAGTTGTAGCAGAGAATCCTTCAATGGTTAATCCATTAAGCGTAAGGTCACCAAGGGAAGCGTCCTTGTCGGTTGGAGGAGGACCTACCTGAGTGTTAAGCTCATCGGGTATTGGTGTACCTTCGCCCGGAGCATAAGCACCAGATATGTCCCAAATTACCCAATCAACTAAAGCTCCAATGTTATGGCTGCTGTTACCGCCACCAAAGCGGAAGTAATCTTCGTTGCTACGAGTGATTGTGCTTCCCTCGGCAAAAACGACCTCTTCTTCATCAATAAATAACCTTACCTGATCGCCATTTTTCGCCAAACGATAGATGTGCCAGTGAGAAACGGATTCCCCTTCGGCCAATGAAATTTCTTTATTATCGCCGGTTAACGGATTTCCTTCACCATCGTACATCAATGTTTCGTTCAACCTCACGCGGTTTTCTTCACGGTTTATGTAAAGTCTTTCGCGGAAACCACCTTGCTGAACATCAAGTTCAACTACACGGCGTGCTTCGTCGTTAGCTGCTTTTACTCTGAAAACTATAGTTACCGCTTCTGAGGGCAACTGTCCTCCAAAATCCATACGCCACATTCCTGTATGTCCAACCTGCTGTGTAACAAGCTCCAAAAAGCTGTTGCCGTCATCTTGCTCGTCATCAATTAAGGTTGAATTGACTAAGGTTCCGTTACTTTCCTCAAATGGTGGTTGAAACTCCAGTGGCAATACAGTAGCATCGTAAATGTTCCATTCTGAAACCACTTCTTCGGCAATAACAACCATTACGTAATAAGTCATTGTTGCAGTTCCGTCTTCGGCGGTAACTTCAACAATATAGTTATTATTGGTAGGCTGTGAAATATCAGCTACAGCTCCTTGGTTTGTTGTTTCTGCAACAATGTTTATTTCTTCTGTATCGAAAGGCAGAATAACTGTGTAGTATGTCGAATCGGAATGAAAGCCTTCAACAAGCTCATCGTTGACCAGGATGGACGCCAGACTTGCATCGTCAGAAGGCTCTGCAACAGTAAATGATATAGTATAAAGCAAAACTGTTTCACCATCAAGGGCTGTCACCTCGATTGTTGCATCACCCGGCAATGTAGTCGCCTGACTTACAATATAATCAGCTCCTTCCACATTGGGTACAGCATCAACAAGGGGGATATTTTCAACTGACGTCCCAAAAGGAAGTACAACATCGTAATCAACAACTTGTGAATTGAACCCTTCAAGTGGCTCACCGCCAAGACTTATTTCAGTAAGGGTTGCATCGCTAGTTGAAGCAACTTCAATAAATGAAATTGTATAGTCAGCCGAAGTTTGACCATTGCGTGAAGTTACAGTAACCACCGCACTACCGGGCAGTTCTTCAATATTTACAACATCAACTATTGCAACCGAAACAGATGCAGTAGCAGCAACAACGGGCATTTCTAAACCCGAAGGCCTTTCAACTTCATAATTGAACACAGTAGGATCAAAACCTGTTAAAGTTTCACCATCAATGGAAATATCGGCCAAAGCGGCTTCAGTATCATCCAACGGATTAACACTTAATCCGGCAGGAATAGGCCAACCTTCGCCTGGAGCAAAGGCTCCGGTTTCGTCCCAAATCATCCAGTCCATATCAAAACCAACGGTTTTATTCCTGTCGCCACTTGCAAAACGAACATATCTGTTGTTGCCCAAACCTGCATCAGCTTTAACAAATGGTTCTGTTTCTTCGTTCAGGTATACAGCAACAGTTTTTGGGTCGGCTGAACCATCAATTACAATACGGTACAAATTCCATTCAGCCACATCAAAATTCTCGGGCAAATCATAAGTTTCGTTAGGACCACGCCTAAGGCGCATAGTATTATTATTCTGAATAAATATTTGCTCACGGGCACCGCCGGCTTCAATATCAATATCCAATGTCCAATCGAGAAGTGGCTGTGATGCTTTGATGCGGGTAATAAGAGTGACTTTTTCAGTAGTTTCTTCAAAGTCCACCCTCCACATGCCGCGTTGTCCATCGGGATAAGTATCGAAATCGGGTTCCAAATTAAAGTTGAGCAATTTATTACCGGGAATCTCTTCATCGTCAACAATAGTATTCACTGCAAAAAACTCTTCATCAGAAAGATTCATCACATTGGCAGTTTTGAAGTCGATTTCCTCGTGTTCATTTGGAAGTACTGTTGCATCGTAAACTTCCCATGTCGCGAGGTCGGGAGCATACAAATGCAGGGATTCAGGTATGTCCATTCCCTCGCCCGGAACATAAGCACCGGTGACATCCCATATCATCCAGTCCATATCGTAACCAACATTTTTATTCCTGTCGCCACTTGAGAACCGCACATAGCTATTTCCCCCTACTCCGGGTACTGCTGAAATAAAAGGAGTTGTTTCTTCATTCAAATAAACTTCAACGGTTTTCGGATCGGTTGAACCATTAACTACAATACGGTATACGTTCCATTCGGCAACATCGAACCCTTCAGGAAAATCGTAGGTTTCGTTTGGTCCACGCCTCAGGCGAATGGTATTATCGTTTTGGATAAATATTTGTTCACGTGCTCCACCAACTTCAATGTCGATATCCATAGTCCAGTCGAGAAGTGGCTG
>SKHV01000050.1 GCA_007116765.1 Prolixibacteraceae bacterium
GAATAGTAGATTAATTTGATACTTATATAGAATATTTTCTAAATATGAATAGGTTGGTATCCAAACATAAGCACTTTACAGCGATTTGGTTTTTTACTGGAAAAACTTGAAATAAATGAGGGTTTTCAAGAGATGATACTTAGCATCCTAAAAAAAGGAAATTCTTTCCCGTAATGCTATTTCCAAAATCAAAAGAAAAAGCGGGAGCAGTGGTTAACAGGTGGAAAGTAGATGTTAATGTAAAATTAGAAAGCGATTTATAAACCTATGTTTAAAACGACGGCATACAAGTGATACCTAAACTGGGTATTATGATGATGTTACCTTAAGTTTTTGCTTATATTACTTCCACCTCCAGCCCATCGTAAGCCAGTTCAACATTGGCTGGCAATTCTTTTGAAACCTCGGCATGCAGACCCATTTGGTGACTCAAATGGGTAAGAAATGCTTTTTGTGGTTGCACTTCGGCAATCAGCTTTAATGCACGTTCGAGGTTCATGTGCGACAAATGCTCTTCCTTGCGCAAGGCATTAACCACCAGCACTTCAAGGCCTTTCAGCTTTTCTTTTTCTTCGGTTTTAATGGTTTTCATGTCGGTAATGTACGCGAACTTCCCTATTCGATATCCGGTAACCGGAAGCCGGTAGTGTAAAACCGTAATGGGAATCACTTCATGACCCTTTACTTTGAATGGTGCATTTTCGATCTCGAAAAGGTTCATTTGCGGTATGCCGGGGTATTTTTTCGCAGCAAATACGTACGAAAATATTTGCCTGATGGATTTTTGCACCCTGGCAGTGGCATAAATATCGGTAGGCCGTTGTTGCACCCAGTTAAATGCCCGTATATCGTCGAGGCCTGCAATATGGTCGTAATGCTCGTGGGTAAGTAAAATGGCATCAATCTCCCTCACTTCGGCTTTCAGCATTTGCTGCCTGAAATCGGGACCGGAATCAACTACCAACGTTGTTTCACCGGCTTCAATTAAAATTGATGAACGCAAACGCTTATCGTACTTATCGCTTGATTGGCAAACCGTGCATTGGCAAGCAACCACCGGTACGCCTTGCGATGTTCCTGTTCCTAAAAAAGTAATTTTCAAAACAAATATGTTTAAATTGCTTATAACTATAACTTTAGCCCAATAATTAATGATTCTAAAGGACAACAATGACACTAAACTAACAATAAAAATGAAACAATCTACTCCATAACTATACAAATTAATTGACATATGTATAGATTTTAGAGATTTCTATACAAAAAGAATTATCTTTGTATAGATTATTAAAAAAACCTCACAAATGACAACTTGTGGATTAACCGACTTACCGCTTAGCATTGATTTAGAAACTAAGAATGTTCTAAAAGCTTTGCCCGCAGCACATGCTGCCTTAGCCGAATTAAAAGGACTTGTCTCAACAATCCCTAACCAAAATATCTTAATCAATACACTTGGACTACAAGAAGCTAAGGATAGTTCTGCTATTGAAAATATTATCACAACCCATGATGATTTATATAAATCAGAATTAAATTTTGAAGCCTTTAAACCATTAGAAGCTAAAGAAGTTCAGAATTATATTTCAGCACTTAAAAAGGGATTTGAACTAATTAAAAAAAACGGACTACTAACAAATAATATTATTTTACAAATTCAGGAAGTATTAGAAGATAATAAAGCCGGATTCAGGAAATTACCCGGCACTTCTTTGAAAAATGCTGCTACTGGCGAGATAATTTACACTCCTCCACAGGATTATCAGGAGATTATGCGATTAATGACAAATCTTGAACGATACATTAATGATTCAGATTTGCAAGATTGCGACCCGTTGATAAAAATGGCAATAATTCATTTTCAATTTGAAAGCATTCACCCGTTTTATGACGGAAACGGTAGGACTGGAAGGATAATAAATATTCTTTACCTTATATTAGAAAAACTTCAAACATTACCGATTCTATATTTAAGTAACTACATAATCAAACACAAAGCTGATTATTATAGATTTCTTCAAAAAGTTCGTGATGACAATCTTTGGGAAGACTGGATATTGTTTATGATTAAGGGGGTTGAAGAAACAGCAAAGGAAACAATAAAACTGATTTTCAAAATAAAGGAATTAATGCTTTATTATAAACATAGATTACGTGACAACTATAAATTTTATAGTCAAGATTTGCTAAACAACTTATTCAAACATCCATACACCAAGATTGAGTTTGTCGTAAATGATTTGGGAGTTTCCAGACTTACAGCTGCAAATTATTTAAACAAACTTGCTGAAGATAAAATGCTTCGAAAAGAAAAATTAGGAACAGGTAATTATTATATCAACAATGAATTATTTGAATTATTGACAAAAAGATAAAAGTCACACAGTAGTAAACACGCAATCCTAAAATAAACCAAACCATGAAACCAATTATTCAAATCACCAACTTAAAAAAAGCGTATCAAAACGGAAACGAGAAAAAAGAGGTACTCAAAGGCATTGACCTGATCGTAAGCCCCGGACAAATTATTGGTTACATTGGCCCCAACGGGGCGGGGAAAAGTACAACGGTAAAAATAATGTGCGGATTGATTGACAGCTTTTCAGGCGAAGTGCTGGTAAATGGCACCGATATAAAGAAAGATCCGGTTGCAATAAAAAGCCAGATTGGCTACATTCCCGAAAGTGCTGATATCTACGAATCAATCACCCCAATAGAATATTTCACTTTTATTGCTGAAATGCGCAGCCTAAATGTTACTGAAACGCTTGATAAAGCAAAACAACTCCTGAAATATTTCGAAATTGAAGACACAGCCCATCAACGCGTTGGCAGCTTCTCGAAAGGAATGAAACAAAAGGTATTGATTATATCGGCCTTACTGCATGACCCCAAGATACTTTTTATGGATGAGCCATTATCGGGGCTCGATGCCAATTCAGTAATCAAAGTTAAAGAGATGATTACCCAAATGGCCCGCGAGGGAAAAACAATATTTTACAGCTCGCACCTAATGGATATTGTTGAAAAAGTATCGAACAGAATCATACTGTTACATGATGGCAAAATAATCGCCGACGGGTCATTTGATGAACTCAAAGCTGAAAACCACGATGAATCGCTCGAAAAAATGTTTGCCCGCCTTACAGGCCACCATAAATTGAATAAATTTGAAATGAACCCTTCTGAAAACTAAAGCAAAATGCAAATAAGTGCAAAACACCTGCTCCTGCCTTTTAAACTTTTCATAAAAAAATCAGGAGCAAACTACATGCAGGTTGCCCGACTTGTCGATCTTAAACTGATGCTCGACAACCGCCGGAAGCTCCCCAATTCAGGCAAAAAAGCGGCGCCTAAAAATTCCATTCTCAGACAAGCACTAAGCTTTGTTTTGGTAGGTATATTTTTAAGTTTAATGCTACTGGACACAAACGACCCGTATTTTGCCATTTTCCTGTTCCAAACCATGCTAATTGTAATGAACTCACTTACCATGCTGGCTGAATACTCTGTATCACTTTTCGATCCACGAGAAAACAACACGCTACTGCCCCTGCCTGTTAACGGACAAACCATGGGCTGGTCCAGAGTCATGCACATCCTCATTTACCTGTCTGTCCTTTCAATTGGCATGATGTTACCGGGCATTGTTTTGTCGTTTTTTAAATTTGGGGGGATCACGGCGCTTTTGTTTTTTATATCCGTAATTTTCAATACGCTGTTTACTTTGTTTATTACCGTATACATCTACCTCTCACTCATAAAACTGATGGATGGTGAAAAACTTAAAGATACCATGATGTACGTGCAGGTGGCGCTGACCATTATTGTGATTGTGGCCTACCAAATAATTCCCCGGCATTTTATGCCCGAAAACGGACAGGAAAGTATCCTTCAGCCCAACTGGCATTTCGCATTTTTCCCGCCTGCATGGTTCACATCCTTTGCCGTAATCGCAAAACAGCCTTCCATCCTCAACGGCATTCTCGGTGCTGTTGGTGTTCTAGTGCCCATAGGCTCCATTGTATTCATCAGCAAAAAGCTGTTTTATGGCTTTAACGATGGGTTGATTAAAATGGGCGCGCAAACAAGCGGAAAAAAACAAGCCGGCAAAGTAAAAAACAAAACCGGCCTATGGTTAAATATTTCGAAAACAATTATGGGAGTTACTCCCCAAGAGTACCCCGTTTTTAAATTGATATGGAAATTAAGCGGGCGCGAACGCTTATTCAAACAATCGCTACTACCAGTATTGTCGTACGTGGTGGTTATACCAGCCGTTTCAATATTTGTCACCGGCAATTTGCAGAACACGGAGCATAAGTACATAACATTCCTGTATTTTACCATCATGAGCAGTAGCTTGTTTCCAACATTACTTACCATTGGCAACAGTAAACATACCAAATGGATATTTTATTCCTTACCCAACGTCAAGCCCGATAAACTATTTAAAGCGGCCATAAAAGTAAGTTTAACAAAGTTTTTCC
>SKHV01000328.1 GCA_007116765.1 Prolixibacteraceae bacterium
CCATTCTGGGTTTTGATTCCAGTTTGTTTTGATAATCTCGTTTTGAGGTATTGGATACCAATTCATTTTGTCTGAAAAGGATCTTTTTTCGAGTTCTTTCACCTCGTATTCAAAACCAGAGGATGTGGGTGTGATTTCAATGCGCTTAACCGGGTTTGCAAAATAATCAGTTCCTTTACCCCAGCGCTTTACGTCCCAAAAACGGTGGTCTTCGTATGCTAATTCTACCATACGTTCGCGCTCAATTCGTTGTTGGTTTAACTGGCCGGCTTGCAGGGCTTGTATTCGTGCTCTTGAGCGCACCATATTAAAAGCTTCAATTGCTGTAATTCCGTAATTTTGCGGGTCGCTGTCGGGGCCATAAGCATTGTGCATGGCTTCGGCATAGGCCAACAATATTTCGGCATAGCGGAAGTAGCTCCAGGTATGGTTGGCCGAGGTGTTGTTTACCAGATCGATGCCCTGGTTGACCCATTTCGAAAGATAATATCCGGTTTTACTTGCATTTTGCAATGGCAGCCCGTTGTTGCCTCCGTTAAATGTTTCTATTGTTGTGTTTCTGAACCTTGATCCGTTGTGAACAACGGTAGCTGCAAAACGAGTGTCGCGGTTTTCATAAGGGTTTGACGCATGTTCGGGATTATTCCAGTCGAAAATTTCACTTGTGCCGTCGGGCATAATTACTTCGAACTGATCGACAAAGTTTTGTGTGGGAGCTATGCTGTTACCATTGCTACCCACAAACGAAATTGGAAACTGATTGTATTCAAGCCAATTTAATGCTCCATAGCGACGTTTGAAAATAATCTCGCGCGAGGTGGCATTGGCTGCACCAAACAAACTGGGATACGAAGTTGCCAGGGTATATTGGTTCAAAGCAATCACATCGTATGCCGCCTTGGCTGCGTCGGCCCAGCTTGTGGTAGATCCTGCCTCTTTGTATACGGGACTTGCTGCATAAAGCAGCGTGCGTGCTTTGAGTGCTTTTATAGCACCGTGAGTTACTCTTCCGTCTTCGTACCACGAGTAAGCGGCCATGTTTTGTGGAATTATTTGCGCGGCTTTGTCGCATAATTCCACGATATATGCCACACTTTGGTCGAGCGAATTGCGTTCTATATTTTTCCAGCTATTTTCGTTTTCATAATTCAAAGCTTCGTGGATAATTGGAACACCGCCATAGCGTTTCACCAATTCGAAATAGAAAAAAGCTTTTAGGAAAAGCACTTCACCTTCCATAAATTTCAGGTTGTTTACTGCTCTGAAGTAGTTAGTCGAGTCGGTTTCGGTAGCACTGGTTTTAATGTGTTCAAGGTCGGTTTTACCCATGTTTTGCAAAAACTGGTTGGCCTGATTAATCCCTCTGAAATAGTGTGCCCATACATCGTCGGGATTTGTGAGCGAGTTCCAGATACCCATGTTGAACATTTGTGCTTCGCTGCCTTCGCTTGTGGCTTCGGCAATATCGCTTGCTGCTTCGCGCCAAAGTTCACCAAAGCCATTGGGTAAATAACTGTAAGTTTCCCAAACCACACCTTGTACATAGCTGTAGCGGATGTACATGTCTTCCACTGTTACTCCGGCTTCTACGTTTTTTACATCGAGGTAATCGTCGATACAGGCATTCAATGTAATTGCGGCGATAAGCGATAGTAATATGTATTGAATTTTTTTCATCATAATTAGTTTTCAAATTAGAAAGTAACTTTTAAACCAAGGCTTACCGACTTAACTAAAGGGTAGCCCATTGAAAGCCTTTCGGCTTCGAGGTCGTCGATTTTATCCCATGTGAAAAGGTTTGTTCCGTTTACGAATAGTCTTAGGTAGTCGATATTTCCTATCGAGAAAGTGTAACCGGCTTCAATGCTTCTGAGTTTAATGAAACTTCCGTCGCGCATCCAAAAATCAGAATCCACCTCGTTGTTTCGGTTCATTTGCGTTGTTAAACGAGGCGAAGTTGCAGTATGTGCAGTTTCAGGTGTCCATGCATTTTCAGAGAATTTAGTAATGTTGTTGTTGTTCACAAACGGGCGGGTATATTCGTAAGGCAATACCACGGTGCGGTTTGTTACACCTTGAAAAAACGCATCGAAATCGAAATTGCGGTATACAAATCCCAAGTTGAAACCGAAAGTAAATTCTGGAATATTAGTAAAGCCAATGGGTACAATATCGTATTCGTTAATAAGTCCATCGTTATTTTGATCCACAAACTTTAAATCGCCGGGCTGAGCATTGGCAAAAGTTGAAATCACTACATCTTCGCGTAAGAGCCCTTCGTTTGTGAAGTCTTCAGCCTGATAAAAACCATCATGGACCAGACCCCGATTTTGATTGATACGATAACTTTCTTCGTAAAGCCAGTCGTGAGGTTGAACCGATTCGGCCTTGCTTAAAATTTTATTTCTTGCAAACGAAGCCATTCCTTTGAAATAGTATTCGAACTCTCCAATATTATCGTTGAACCCTGCAATAGCTTCAAAACCACTGTTACGCACCTCTCCTGTGTTTAGGTGTTGCAGCCTGAATCCGGTGTAATCGGGTATGTTGGAGCTTGCGCCTTCGAGAATTCCGGTTCGTTTTTCGGTGAACAGGTCAATGTTCAATGTGAGTTTACTAAAAAGTGTGGCATCAAGTCCAATGTTGGCTGTTACTTTTTGTTCCCATGCGAAATCGTGATTCGGGATTGCTCCTTCACGTCGGCCGGTGTACCAGTTGTTGCTGTTTGTAAAAAGCCAGCCACTGTTCGATGTTGCCCATTGTTCATACAAAAATCGGTAGTTTGGGTTGGTGTTACCCGTTATTCCATACGATGCTCGGAGTTTCAAAAAATCTACAGATGCATTGTCCACCATGAAATCTTCTTTAGAGGCTATCCATCCCAAACCTAACGCGGGGAATAAGCCGTAGCGTGAGCCTTTTTCAAAGTCGGCCGAGCCGGTATATCCCGCCGAAAGGTTCACTATATATTTCTGATCGTAATCGTAAGTCGCATTGAGCGAAATACCCTGGTTTCTGATTTTGTAGATTAGTCCGTTGTGGGTATAGTCTTGTCTGCGTGCCAGTAGAATACCGGTAATTGTATGCAAATCGAAATTATTTTCGTAATTAAAACCGAATTGTGTAGTAGTGCGGTTCCAGTGGCTTGTAACTCCGTTGTTGATTGCATCGCTTATTGAGCCTATTTCGGCGTAACTGTAGTTTCCCTCATTATCGGTAAGCGGTGTGTCAGTATCATCTTTCAATAATTGATACGAAAGATTTGTGAACGACTTTTGTGTATAGCCAATGTATTGATTACTAAACGAGAGAGCACCCATGAAACTTAGTCCCTGAGTAATATCGTCCAACCTTTGATTAAAACTAAAGTTGGTTTGCAAATTTCGGGTGTGCGAGTTCCAGATACCTCCGGTTTTTAGCAGCATTACCGGGTTAAAGTTGTAAGCCGAATTATTACCCCATGTGCCATTCGGATTTTTTACCGGAAAAGCTGCAGCAGGTATTTTCATCATATTATTGAACAAACTGGCAGCTGTAAAACCTGCAGGAGTGTTCTTGTCTTCAATTACTCCTGTAATTTGTGCGCTTACCGTGAATGTTTTTGTAATGTCGATATCCACGTTTCCACGTAAATTGAACTTTGTATATTCTGCATTGGTGCCAAACTCTTTGTCAATTTCATCGGCATTTTTATAAATACCCGAGAAATCGGTGTAATCCATCAGTACAAAGAATTTTGCATTTTCGTCGCCTCCTCTGAATGAAAGGTTGTAGTCCTGAATATACGAATAAGGCTGAAGCACCTCGTTGTACCAGTTTACGTTGGGGTGAGTTTCGCTTCCTTCATTTTTATACAGTTCCGGGTTTGGGTATCTAATTGATAAGCCGTCGTTTTGGCGTGCCTGGTTGTGTAGTCTGGTGTAATTATATGCATCCATAATTGAGGGCATTTCAATTACACTTTGCACACCGTAGCGTCCGTTTACAGTAATTTGTGTTTCGCCTACTTCGCCACGTTTGGTTTTAACTATCAGCACTCCGCTTCCACCTTCCATTCCGTACATGGCTAGTGCCGATGCATCTTTCAGGTAAGTAACAGTTTCAATTTCGTGAACCGAAAGTGAGGCAATGGCATTCATGTTTACCTGAAAACCGTCGAGATAAACAAGAATGTTATTTCCTGTTAAGTTCCAGCTGCTTATACCGCGGCCAATAAATGTGGGATTGTCGTACCCCGGCTCACCCGAGCCTGTCATTACTGTAAGTCCCGGAATTCGACCCTGAAGGGTGTTGAGTAGGTTGCCCGATGTCATGCGTTCCATTTCCTTTCCGGTGAGAGTGAACGATGCACCTGTGCTTCTCCATTCTTTTTGCGTGATTAAGCCGTATTCAATTTTATTTTGTTTCTCTCCGGCAACTTGCGTTGAGTTGAGGTTTTGATTTATTTCTAAGTTTTGTTGTGCATTAAGTGTCAATGCACTTCCAAATA
>SKHV01000458.1 GCA_007116765.1 Prolixibacteraceae bacterium
GCTTCATTTTCTCAATCTGGATAATCTTCTGCTCGAAAGACACCACGCTGGAAGCCCCCATTTGATCCCAAATTGGCAAAAGAAAGAAACTATTTTCCACGGTTGGTGGAGGAAGCTGCTCTGTTAATAATTGCTGCGACCAGCCAATATTGATGGTTAGGCATATAACAGCCATTAATATCAAACCTTTTTTAATTAATCGTCCATTGGCCATGAACTCATTTTTTTTCATAATAGTTAGATTTTTTCATAACATTAGATTAGCTAAGTTTTTCCTATTTTCAAATAAGCATACATTAACAATATTTCTCATATGCACTTTAAAAATTTGATCTATTACTATTAAAATAGTCTCATTACTTATTGGTTACAACAATCTTAGAAGCCTGGAAACGCATACCGGACCACATATTAACCGCATACATACCTTGAGGCAAAGCATCTAGTGAAATAATATTACGATTGCCAACGTATTCATCTATAACAATATTACCACTCATTCCAATAATACGAATATAGGCCTGTCTGTTAACAGAATCATCCAGCAGTACTATGGCATTCAACCCATACTGCCAACGAAACAGGTTTGTCTGCGGCAAATTGTTATTGCCGATTGATAATGTTTGTATATCCACAACATATTGCCCTGAACCGTTCAATTCAATCCAAAACGGATGTTTTTGATCGTTTAAAGTGATAAAACCCTTATAGTCTTTTCTATCAACTGCATTACGAAAAAGAGCTTCTCCATTGCTATCGGTCATGTGAACAGAGCCACACAATTCTACTTTTACATTAGCCAAAGGAGCCCCATCCTCCACAACCCGGACATAAAAATTAACCGGAGTGATTTCCGGCACAAAATCCCAACCGGTAAATATCTGATTCCAGTTTGTTATGCCTATTGTAGGCATATAATCAGCAAAAACAGCGTTTTCATTGGTTGTTCCGGCGGCCTGATACACATCCCATGAAGGCTTTTTCGAATGAAATGCTGCAATTTTTGGGTCAGTTGGATCGAAAGACCAAAGACCAAAAAGCAAATTGCCTTCGAGAGGATGATCCGTCCATCGATGATACAAAAACGATTCAACAGAAGGAAGATCCTTGACCTTTTTCCAGAAATAGGCAACTCCCGCTGCATGTTCCTGCATCGATTTCGGAGTATAATCGGGTGCACTTATACCTTGCTCCGACAAGGTGAGGGTACGCATCTTCTCTCCCTTGTAGAGGTTGCTCTCTTTTCGCATCCAGGCATCAATTAAATGAAGGTTTCTGGGTGTGATATAGGGTGTATTAAAATCGTTGGTGACATCTGCATCTTCCCATGTTCGTGGATTTCGCAAATTACGCGGATAAGGATGGTAAGCAACCCCCCATTCGAAATCACCTTCAACAAGCATCTGCGATTGCAAATCAACCAGCAAGTCTTTTACCTTGTAAGTATGACGACTAGTCCAATGGTGTGTTAGGGAGATATGTACTTTTGCCTGTGGGTGGTACTTTTTGGCGGTGTAATATACAATTCGCATTGACCGTTGGTACTGATCTAGGTATAAAGCATGGGGCTTGTTTCCGGCATTGGTCCATACCGGAGCGGCATCCACTTCATTATGGATAATGTAATGATGCAGCAAGGCATATTGACTATCGGGCTGGTTGTACCTTTGCGCCAGAAAGTCAATAATGGCGGCATATGCTTCAGCACCCTCAGGAGTAACCACATTAGCCAGGGAATAAATGCCCCCATTATTGTCGGGGTGTCGCAGTAACCCTCGCACTGGTCCTGTTGCATTACTTTGTATCAGGAGTATTGCCCAGACAGTCATATCAGACTGCTTGCAAAAGGTCATGACATTATCATACGAAGCAAGTAGGTTTTGGTTAATATAGTATGTTTTTCCATTAAAAATATGTGAGAGTTGTGTTACGTTGTCTGACAACAAGGCGTTTATCACGATATTCATTGATATTTGTTTCACCCCGAGATCATTCAGGTCGCCCATCCGAGAGGCACTATAAGAAACCCCTCCCATGCCTTTCATATCATTTGGCTCTGTATCCGGAAGGTATTGTAGTGCTACTTCGGATACCTCATCGGCATACCGGGCCGGTGAAGTTAAGTTGTATACCCCATTGTCAAGGCTGGCAATGGCCCATCGGGAGTAAATATGGTCTTTTAGACCAACACTGGGATCGTGCATCCTCGCCACTGACATTTCAAATTCAACAGGTTGGGAAGCCATGGGATAAACTGAAATGGGATCGAAATCATCGTATGGGTTTTGGTGTATTGCCAATGCAACCAAATACTTGTTTTCTGTTGAACCCTCAATACGACCTGAAACCACAACATCAGCACCTTTAAGCCTTACGCCCGTAATTCGATCCATGAAAGTTGCAGATTGATAATCAAGCAATCTCTTATTGCGCTCAAAGTCGCTATATTTCATATCTTCAATTTCTTGGGCAGTTGGTGTACGCAAAATAATGTTTCGCAATCGAATATCTTTATCGGCTACAGTGCCAAAATCGAGGCGCATACGTTCGTTATGGTCTTTCCACCTATCCTCTGAAAGGTCTTTTAAATTCACTATATAAGTACTCCAATATGTGCTTGCAGGTATATTCCCGGCCAATATCTTTCTGGCTCCGGAAAACGGTGTTCCAAAAAATATCTCGTAATCGTTAATCCCACTGTAGGAAATGTATTCAAAAGAGAGCATGTAGTTTGCCTCAGGGTATATAAATCCCAGCTCAAGGGAGCGAACAAAGGGATCACCACCACGAGTTATAATGCTATAGCTACCATCGTTTTCGAGGGTAATATCCATTTGATTGGCCGTATGAACATCCAATACAATCGATAACTGGGCCTTTGAAGCAACAGACAATCCGATAAAAAATAATAACAGAAAAAAAAACTTTTGATTTAAATATTTCATAAAACATGTATTTAAGTGATTGTTTGTTTTTGTATCTGTTTTCTCATATTAAGAATAGTTTAACGTTTAATTATGAGTTTCTCGGAAAACAAGCCTCCCATTGACAATAGCTTTACTATGTAGAAACCTTGTTGCAGTTCATTTACAGGAATATAGTACTGTTCACTTCCATGTAATTCCTTCATAAAAAGAATTCTCCCATCTACAGAAATAATACTCAAACTGAAAGGAGAGTTGTTTCCAACTTTTACCGTGATGGCATCAGAGGCTGGGTTAGGGAATATAAAAACTTTTGCCATTGAACCTTTATTTGGACTTATATTGGTTCCTACTGTGTTAATGGTAACTTCTTGTTGAATACCCCCATAGTTCACGAAAACGGTATAGCTGCCAGGGTTCGAGGTTGGACTGGTGAGCATACTGGCGGTGTTGCCCTGTATTGCCGGAGAGGGTTTCATCACTCCGGAAACCGGTTTGGAACTTATAGCCATCCAGTCTAACTTGATCTCGCCCGAAGGATTGGAGGTTCCCGGATCCAATCGAACGCGTGTAATATTGTTCTGTGCCACCCATTCGGGCATATTGTTAAAAGTATATATATTCCAGCCACTTTCCATCGGGAAATCTTTTCTCTTGTGCCCACCCTGATAAAACCAAAACAGTTGCCCGGTAGTAGGTTGGTCTGAATACAACCTTAAAGAAACGTAAGGCAGATCAGAGCCGTTAAAGGCACTTTCGGTAAATGCAAAAAATGGATCAATTGGAGTAATTGGCGACACCGTTGCACTCATAATGCCATCAGCAAAAACCATGTTGTCCAACTTGTTATGCCCTGTAATTTCCGAGGGTGAATTCATAGGCCAGAATTTTTCTATTGCAGCTCTATTATAAGGCTCCGTGCTTACAGCGTTTCCATCGCCGCTAATGGAAACGCTAAGCTTAGCGGGATCTATTACCATATTGGGATTATTAAACCGAACCACAACCCTGTTGGTCAATGCCGGATTGGGATCCATAATAAGGTATTGCGATTCAATTTCATAGTCTTCTGCGTTGGCATCGATGTTGATAAGGTGAACTTCGCTCCATGGACCTAGTAGTCCATTTTTAGAAATAGCTCTAACCTTTACCCAATAATTTGAAGGGGAGTCTTCAATCATTGAAATTTGGGGAGATGAAGATGTATAAGTCTTATCCCACAAAATACCATCTTTTGAAAGCTGTATATCAAAATGCGAAAAATCACTCCATTCATCCCAAACCCACTCCAAGTCGGGCCAAATCTTGTTGCTCCAGGCAATATTCAGGTTTTGATGATTCCAGTATCCATAGACATCTGTTACTACAGGTGGGGTATTTTTTCCCATTCGACTATCCAAATCAAATGGGATCATAATCAGCCTTGGATTAGAAATATGCATGCGCCCGGGCTGCTTCAGATCAAGAACCACCGTGATTATCCCATCCGAAACCTCAGCGTTCAGCGGCACCCTGACCTTCCTGCTTTCGAGGTCGGGTATAGTAAGTGCTGGCTTACCATATA
>SKHV01000414.1 GCA_007116765.1 Prolixibacteraceae bacterium
AATAAAAGCAACAGCAAATTTTATAAAAAATAGCAGCAACTTTAACGGTAAAATAGCCGTTATATTGGGCTCAGGTTTAGGCAATTTTGTCGACAAAATAAAAATTGAACATACTCTGCCCTACTCCGAAATCCCAAACTTTCCCGAATCGACCGTTGCAGGTCACTCAGGCAATCTGATAATTGGTACTTTTAGAGGAAAGCAAATTATTGCCATGCAGGGACGCTTTCATTATTACGAAGGGCACAGCATGCAGGATGTGACGTTTCCCATAAGGGTTTTTAAAGAACTAGGCGTTGAATACCTTATGGTTTCGAATGCAGCAGGTGGGACAAGCTACAGCATCGAAGTTGGTGATATTATGATGATTACCGATCACATTAACCTGTTTGGCACCAACCCATTAATTGGCAAAAACGAAGACGTTCTGGGACCACGCTTCCCCGACATGTCGGAAGCCTACAACCCCGTGCTTTGTGAAGTGGCACGCACTTTTGCACGCTCAAACAATATTATGTTACAGGAAGGGGTTTACGTAGGCCTTAGCGGACCAAGTTTTGAAACCAAAGCCGAATACCGCTTCCTGAATACCATTGGTGCCGACGCAGTGGGCATGTCGACTGTTCCCGAAGTGATAGTGGCCAACCACATGAGCATGAAAGTTTTTGGCTTGTCGGTAATTACCAACAACGGCCTCGATTTGCCCGAAACAGGCAATCAGCACTCCGAAGTACTAGACGTTGCAAAAGTAGCAGGGCCTAAGGTAGAAGCAGTTTTGGGTGCGGTAATCGAGTCAATAATTGAAGAATAATTAAACTGACAGTCTGTGGTTATTCCGCGATTTACGCAGCACAGTGGTCTTGAATTGTTTTAAGTCGTCGAAAGTTTTATGCCCATAAAGAAAGAAGTGTTTCACGATACTGTGATTAAGCATTTCGTGATGAATTGTGTTTTTCACATGCGACATAAGCTCCCGTCGCTTTTTTCGCAAGGCTGGTTTAGAACGATAGTAATCGACATGGGCTTTAATCACTGCAAAGGCATTCCTGAATTGAAACGAAATAAAAAACTTGACAATAGCTGCCGTGTCAATAATCATTCTACGAATCATTATGCAACGCAAACAATTGCCGGTATAGTTTTTATACAAAGTCCACAGGCTGTTCCTGAAATTAAGGTATATTTTTCGTGGGTTATTATAATCCAGTGTTGCTCCACCGTAATGGAACACTTTCGATTTATGGCAAAACACAATACGATAGCCCCGGTTTTTCAGCTTCCAGCACAAGTCAATTTCTTCCATGTGGGCAAAGTAGTCGGCATCGAAACCACCGCATTCCCAAAAAGCTTTTGATTTAATGAACAAACATGCCCCCGAAGCCCAGAAAATATCTACATTGGAATTAAATTGTCCACGGTCGTATTCAATCGCATTCATTATTCGTCCACGACAAAAAGGATACCCGTATTTATCGATGTAACCACCTGCTGCACCGGCATGCTCAAAGCGCGACCAATCGCGATCGGACAATATTTTTGGCTGCACAGCTGCAATGTTACTGTCGGTTCCTATAATACGAAGAGGTTTTTCAAGCCATCCGTCAAACACTCGTACATCGCTGTTTAGTATGCAGAAAGCATCGGCATCGACCTGTTGCAAGGCCTTGTTGTAACCACCAGCAAATCCATAGTTACGGCCGAGCCTGATTATTCTTATTTGCGGAAATTCAGATTCAACAAAAGATATTGAATCATCGCTTGAGCCATTGTCGGCCAATATCAATTCTACATTTTGAACATTTGAATTTTCAATTAAATGTGGTAAATACTTTTCAAGATGCTCTCTTCCATTCCAGTTTAATACTACTACTGCAGTTTTCAAGATTGTTAGTTTTTTGGTTCTTTTGCTTATCAAAAATAGTCTGTAAAGGTAATTAATTTTTTAACTTATAATATTTCCACCTGTTATGCGACCACAAGTACTGTGCCGGAGCGTGCGAAATTGATTCATCGAGCCGCTGCATAAAAAGTGTAGTGATTCCGAGGGGGGCAGTTTCGCGTGGTTTTTCCACAAGTAACTCGAACGTGGCTCGATGATGACCCCGTTTCACCTTCTTCACTTCTAAATACAACACCACAGCATTCGTTTTTTTGGCAATACGCTCGGTGCCTGTCATTACCGGAGTGTCCTGATTGAGAAATTTCACCCAATTATTCAAATCCGAAGCAGCCGGACGCTGATCGCTGATAAAAAGGGCTCCCCAAGCGTTCTTCATTTGAGTTTCGTGCATCAGCCTCCTGTAGGTTTCGCGCATTTCAACAGGAGTAGCCACACGTTCTCTTAATGAGCGGTAAAATTGGTCGAATGTTTTATTATTCAACTTCTTATATACAAAAAATGTTTTTTCGCGAATTTTGTTTTGAAACAATTGCATGTACTCCCAATTCCCAAAATGACCGGAAATTATAATTACATTACGGCCACTTTTCACCGTCTCATAAAACAATTCCACATTGACCAGTTCAAGTCTTTTTTTATCCTTATTTTTCCAAAGATTTGAAAAATAGAGCGTTTCGATAAACATATCGGCAAAGCCCCGGTAAAATTCTTTTTCTATCTGAATGATTTCATCCTTACTTTTTTGAGGAAAAGCAGAGTTTAAGTTTTTTCTCACCACTTTTTTACGGTAGCCTAATAGCGAATAAGTGAGCCAATACAAAAAATTGGAAAATAAGAAATGAAACTCAAGCGGAAAGAGTTGCATGGGCAAGGTAAATGCCTTTAGAAAATAATATCCAATGGTATTGGTCGAGGTTTTCATGCCAATAAATATAATAATTTACAAAGAATGTACTTTAAGTTCATTGGCCAAATACGTACCGGTAATTGATTTCTTGTTCTTAGAAACAAACTCCGGAGTGCCACTTGCTACTACAAATCCGCCACCACGTCCGCCTTCGGGACCAATATCGATTACATAATCAGCTACTTTTATCACATCCATATTGTGCTCAATCACAATTACGGTATTCCCTTTGTCCACCAGTTTATTCAACACATCAAGCAGCACTTTGATGTCTTCAAAATGCAAGCCTGTAGTTGGTTCGTCTAAAATATAAAGTGTTTTTCCGGTATCGCGTTTAGATAGTTCGGTGGCCAGTTTTACACGTTGCGCCTCGCCACCCGAAATTGTGGTTGACGACTGCCCCAGAGTAAGATAACCCAAACCAACTTCTTGCAAAGTTTTAAGCTTGTTGAGTATTTTGGGGTGCAAGTCGAAAAACTCCACCGCCATGTTTATGGTCATATCGAGCACATCGGAAATCGATTTTCCTTTGTACCTAACTTCAAGTGTTTCGCGGTTGTAGCGTCTTCCGTTGCATTTGTCGCAATGCACATATACGTCGGGTAAAAAGTTCATCTCAATAAGCTTCATGCCTCCACCCTGGCAATCTTCACAACGCCCGCCTTTCACGTTGAACGAGAATCGGCCGGGCTTGTAGCCTCTAATTTTGGCTTCGGGCAGCTTAGTATATAGTTCTCGAATGTCGGAAAAAACGCCGGTGTAGGTTACCGGGTTCGAACGTGGTGTGCGCCCAAGCGGCGACTGATCAACCTGCACCACTTTGTCGATATTTTCTATTCCTGAAATTGAGTCGTATTGAAGGGGGTCTTTCACCGAACGATAAAAATACTGACTCAGTATAGGTTGCAGCGTTTCGTTAATGAGGGTTGATTTGCCACTGCCCGACACGCCACTTACACAGATAAAATTTCCTAATGGAAATTTGGCGCTCACATTTTGTAGGTTATTGCCCTTACATCCGTTTAATACCAGCGACTTGCCATTGCCGGGGCGGCGTTTCGCAGGCACTGCAATGGCCTTTTCACCACGAAGGTACTGCGAAGTAAGCGAATTGCCTTTTAATACTTCGGAGGGTACACCGGCGGTCATTATTTTGCCACCATGCCGCCCTGCATAGGGACCAAGGTCAACCACATAGTCGGCATTAAGCATCATGTCTTTGTCGTGCTCAACCACAATTACCGAGTTCCCCGAGTCGCGCAGATTTTCGAGCGAGTGAATCAGCCTCAAATTATCGCGGTGATGTAACCCAATACTGGGTTCATCGAGAATGTAAAGCACGTTAACCAGCTGCGAGCCTATTTGCGTGGCAAGCCTTATGCGCTGCGACTCACCACCCGACAATGATTTCGCAGGACGATTCAGAGCAAGGTATTCAAGCCCCACATCAAGCATAAATCCGAGCCTGTCGCGTATTTCTTTAATAACCTCGTGGCCAATTATTTTTTGCCTTTCGCTCAAGCGGTTTTCGAGGCCGTTAAGCCATTCGCCCAATTCGAGCAAATCCATTTGAGCCACTTCGGTGATATTCTTACTGTCAATTTTAAACCAAAGCGATTCCTTTTTTAACCTTTGCCCCTTACACGAGGGACAAGTAGCCTCACGTA
>SKHV01000420.1 GCA_007116765.1 Prolixibacteraceae bacterium
AAAATTGAAGGAAATACTGTTATTGTTGAACCTATAAATTCATAAAAAGATGACTGTTGAATTACCATCAATCCTGCTCATTGTCGGGATTATCGTCCTAATTTTTATTTTATTGTATTTTATTCCCCTCGGGATTTGGTTCTCGGCGTTAGTTTCGGGAGTTAGAATATCGTTGTTGCAACTGTTCCTGATGCGCTTTCGTAAAGTACCTCCGGGCATTATTGTGCGCGCTATGATTGAAGCTTACAAGGCCGGACTCGATTCCGTGAAACGAGACGAACTGGAAGCCCACTACCTTGCCGGCGGACACGTTGTAAACGTAGTACATGCTCTGGTTTCGGCTCAAAAAGCCAACATCGACCTTACCTTTAAAATGGCTACTGCCATTGACCTTGCCGGACGCGATGTATTCGAAGCCGTGCAAATGTCGGTTAACCCTAAAGTAATTAACACTCCGCCGGTTACTGCTGTTGCTAAAGATGGCATTCAGCTTATATGCAAGGCGCGTGTTACTGTAAGAGCTAATATCAAACAACTTGTGGGTGGTGCCGGCGAAGAAACCGTACTTGCCCGTGTAGGTGAAGGTATTGTATCGTCAATTGGTTCAAACCAATCACACAAATCGGTGCTTGAAAACCCCGATACTATTTCAAGAACAGTACTCGAAAAAGGGCTCGATGCCGGTACTGCTTTCGAAATACTTTCTATTGATATTGCCGACATTGACATAGGCAAAAACATTGGAGCATACCTGCAAATTGATCAGGCAGAGGCCGACAAAAACATTGCTCAGGCAAAAGCCGAAGAGCGCCGTGCAATGGCTGTGGCCACTGAACAGGAAATGAGGGCCAAAGCTGAAGAGGCACGTGCAAAAGTAATTGAAGCTGAAGTTGAAGTACCATTGGCCATGGCCGAAGCTTTCCGCAATGGAAACATGGGTATTATGGACTATATGCGTTACAAAAACATTGCAGCAGATACTGACATGCGCGACAGCATTGCAGGAGACAATAAACCACAATCGAGTACCGATAAATAGCGATACTCAATTATCTTATATTAAAAAACAGCTTGCCGATAACGGTAAGCTGTTTTTTTAATTATATGTTTTTATTTAAAAAATAACGGGTGAATATTTTATATATTGGCAATTCGGATTACGTCGGCAAAAACACCTGCCGCAGTAACTCCTGCACCGGCGCCATAACCTTTAATTTGCATTGGATATTCACTGTACCTTTCACTTGTTAGCAAAATTATATTGTTACTTCCTTCAAGATCGAAAAACGGAGAACTACGGTCAACAGCTTTCAGAGCCACCCGAATACTCTGTTCCTCAAAAGTGGCTACAAATCTCCATTTGCGACCTTCAGCTTCATGGGCTATACGCTCTGCTTCAAATTTAGCATCAAGTGCTGCTATTCCGTTCCAGAAAGCGTCTAAACTTCCTTCAAAAAGGTCTTTTGGAATAAAGCGTTCAACTTCAACATCGCTTTCTTCAATAGCATAACCTGCCTCACGAGCTAATATTATAAGTTTTCGCATCACATCTTTTCCGCTTAAATCGATACGCGGGTCGGGTTCTGAATATCCGGCTTCCATGGCCATTTTAACCGCCTTGCTCAAACTCACGTTAGCACTTAAAGTATTGAAAATAAAATTCAATGTACCCGACAGCACCGCTTCAATTTTAATTATACGGTCGCCACTGTTAATCATGTCTTTTATAGTGGAAAGAATAGGCAAACCTGCCCCCACATTGGTTTCAAAAAAGAACTTGATACCGTTTCGCAGTGCATTTTGTTTCAACTTTTTGTAGTTTTCATATCCCGATGAAGCGGCTATTTTATTGGCTGCAACAACCGATATACGGGCATCAAGAACACGGTGATAATAATCTGAAAGTTGTTCATTTGCCGTACAATCAATAAACACCGAATTGAATAAATTCAGCTCAATCATTTTCCGAGTATAAGAATCGAAGTCCGATTTGATCTCTGAGTCGTCAAGCAACTGCTTGTAGTGTTCAAGATTCAGCCCATCGCGCTCAAATACCATGTGCCGACTGTTTGCAAGCCCTACCAATTTTAGTTTAAGCCTGTTCTGCTCCATAAGTTTGCTTTGCTGTTGCTTGAGCTGCTCAATAAAATGGCTGCCTACTGTACCCACTCCAATCAGAAAAAGATTAAGCTCTTTGTATGTTGAAAGGAAAAATGCTTCATGTACCACATTCAGTGTTTTCCTCAAATCTTCGGTTTTAACAACCCACGAAATATTAAGTTCGGATGCTCCCTGAGCAATTGCCCTGATATTCACCCCGTTTTTCCCGAGGGTATTAAACAACTTGCCCGATATACCTGCGCTTTCTTTCATATTTTCGCCTACTATGGCTACAATCGACAAGTGTTCCTCAAGCAAAACCCCGTTTATATGTTCTGCCGATATTTCGCGCGCAAACTCTGTTTCAATGGCTGTTCTGGCTATCAAGTTATCCTCGGAACGAATAGCTACCGAGATAGAATTTTCAGACGAGGCCTGTGAAATAAGAATAACATTTACCTTAACCCTAGCCAGTGAAGAAAATAAGCGCATTGCAATGCCTGTAACCCCCACCATTCCGGCGCCCTGCAAAGTAACAAGTGTAATATCGGTTACCGACGATATTCCTTTAATTGGACGCTGTTCGGATCCGAATTTTTTCTCGTATCCAATTAATGTCCCGGGATCTTCGGGACGGGTTGTGTTTTTAATCCAAACAGGAATTCGCTTTTTATACACAGGCAAAATTGTAGGGGGATATATTACCTTAGCTCCAAAATGCGAAAGCTCCATTGCCTCGGGGTAAGTAAGATAATCTATAGTATAGGCTTTACGAATCACACGTGGGTCGGCAGTCATAAATCCACTTACATCGGTCCAAATCTCAAGACTATTGGCATTAAGAGCCGCAGCAAATATTGAAGCCGTAAAGTCAGAACCTCCACGTCCTAAAGTAGTAGGTATTCTCTGGCCATTACTTGCCACAAATCCGGGAGCCACGGCCACTCCTTTAAAGTTTTTCAGAGCTGAAGCTATTCGGGTATTGGTAGTTTCAAAATCAACTTCAGCTTTCAAAAAAGTACTATCGGTTTGTATTAGAGCAGCACTATCAATTAAATGAGCATCAAAATAAGCAGCCACAATTACCGACGAGAGCCTCTCACCCATTCCACCAATTCGGTCGAGCGTTCGGTCGGAAAGCTCTCCAACCATTGAAACACCTTTTATCAGATTTTCAAGTTCGGATAAATGTGCAAGTACTTTTTTCTCTGTTACTGCCTTTGCTTCAGAATGCACCAATGCAGCAACTGCCTCAAGATGCCTTTCAGCAATGCCATTCATTTCATCGGCATCAAAGGTTTTATAGGTAGCTGCTGTTTTAGCCAAAGTAAGTACTTTATCGGTTATTCCCCCTAAGGCCGAGACCACCACAATCACATCGTCGTCAACTTCCGATACTATGTCTTTCACCCTACGCAGGTTCTCAATACTTCCCACCGAAGTGCCGCCAAATTTCAAAACCTTCATATCATTCTTTTTAATAATAAAAAAAGCAAACACAAAAATAGTGTTTTACATGAAATTTTTCCTGAAAAAGAAACATAATACATGTAAACACCATATTTAATTACAATAGCCAAAGTAAGCCTATAATTAATATTTCGAACATTAATTATTTTGCATAAAGGTGCGGCAAACCTAATATTATGAATTTAAAAAAAATGAATTTACTATATTTGAACTGCTTATAACGATGAGGTAAAATGAAACCAAAGAATGAAAACATAGAAATACGAAAAGCAGTTGAGAGTGATTTTGAACAAATTATTGAGCTTTTCAAAGAATTTGCCGCTTTTGAGCGCCTGCCTCACAAAATGTACAACTCACTTGAGCGTTTAAGGAGTGAAAAAGAGTTTTTCAACTGCTTTATTGCCGTAAGCGAAGAAAACATTATTGTGGGCTATGTTACACACTTTTTCTGTTATTATACATGGACAGGAAAATCAATGTACATGGACGATTTATACGTAAGTCTTGATTACCGGGGACTAGGAATAGGCACCAGACTAATAAACCGCGTTATTAACTATGCCAAAGAAACCGGATGTCACAAACTTCGCTGGCAAGTATCAAAGTGGAATACTCCTGCCATAAAATTCTATGAACAATTGGGAGCCGAAATCGATTCGGTAGAACAAAACTGCGATTTATACTTCGATTGACAAAAAAAGCCTGAAAATCACAATGTATTTTCAGACTTTTTTTTGAGCCGAATGTCAGATTCGAACTGACGACCCCGAGATTACAAATCACGTGCTCTGGCCAACTGAGCTAATTCGGCAACATTTCAAAATTGAGCGGGAGACGGGATTCAAACCCGCGACCCTTAGCTTGGAAGGCTAATGCTCTATCAACTGAGCTACTCCCGCA
>SKHV01000292.1 GCA_007116765.1 Prolixibacteraceae bacterium
AAAAATGGCGAGATTTGGTGATGAAACGAGAGTTTTGTGTATTTTTATAAAAGTAAAAGTTTAACCGAAAAACTTGCGCATTTTAGCTCGCCACTTTCGTTATGCACAAAACGTTACCTGCAAGCTGGATCCATCCGCACAAACAGCACATTTGGTTTTTGCCGACACACAGTCCAACGCTAAAAAACCAAAAGAGCTGTTTTCCCAACTTGTAAAAGATAGAGAATATATTTTGCTAAACCAAATAGATTAATTAAATTTGTCAATTGCTGACAAGTTATAATTGACAAGTAAAATGATTGCAACATTTGGAGAATATATACGGCAGTTAAGAACTAACAAAGGTCTAACCTTGACGGAACTTGCCGCACTTCTCAAACTTGATTCTGCAAATTTGAGTAAAATTGAAAACGGAAAGCGTGATTTTGACGAGAAACGATTAGTTATATTAGCAAATGTTTTTGATCTCGATTTTGACAAGCTAAAGGCAGAGTATTTTGGCGAGCAATTTGCAAAAAAAATGTATAAATATAATTGTTCAACCGAAACCCTTTCTGTTGCAGAAAAAAAAATAAAATATCTCAAAGAAGTAAATGTAAAACAAGCCAAACTGAAATTATAAAATGAGAAATTATACAAAAATAAAATCTAATAGTGGTTTGGTTTCGTTTGGCAACACAGGTGCAAGATTAGGTGATCCAAGAGCAACCTATGCAAACATAGTAAATGCCCTAACAGAATTTAGAAAACAAAACAAAAATTGGGAAAAACCCGACCAAAAACTATTTGGAAAAATATTAGGTGAGTATCAAATTTTTGACATTAAAACAGACAATAAAGTTAGTTCAGATAAAGACGTAAGATTAAAAACGGCTTTCCTTTCTGATTTAGGCTTTACAACTAACGAAAGACTTGTAACAAACGTTGGGCAAGAACTTATTGACAATGCACAAACTATTAAAACCAACGAGTTTGAAATTTCAAAGGAAAGCTATACTTACCTAAAGCAATTTTTGAAATACCAAGAGAACCATTTTGAAATATTCCCTTTACTGTCGTTATTCTATGCCTGCCTTGAATTTGATAATGAATTACCTGTCGATTTTGTTACTTATGTTTGGGCAGGCTCGCAAACAGAAAACGAACTAATCAAAAACATCGCAACCTACAAAAAGCGTTCTGATTACAGGGAAACCGTTTATAAGTCTATTTTAAATTCAAACAACACCAATCTTGCGAGAAACAACATATCCAATTATTTCTCTACCCTAAAATTTGATGATAAGCAAGAACTAAAAGAGCTTCTATATGCAATATTGCCACATGGAAAAGGCGACAGTTTTAAAGACAAAACGATTAGTCTATTCTACGATATACACAACTTTTGGGTAAACAAAAACGAATGGAACGAGTCTAAAAAAAGAAGTTACATTCAAGACAAATTAAAATCACGGTACAAGGATATTTCAAGCAAAAAACCGAGTTACTATTTAGAATCATTGTTTAGTACAACCTCACTAAATAATTCATCTGATTGGAAAAATATCATTTCATTTTTTGAAAATACCTCATTGATTAATTCTAAAAACGAAGCGTCTTTTGTCTTAAATTTCCACATTCTTTATATGTTCATTAAAAAACTCTCTGTTTGTGAAGAATACAGGGATTTGAATACAAGGCATTTAAAACTGTTGGACATCTTTATTTTTGAATATGACAGCATTAAACTCGACTTAGTTTTTTGGTACTTATTCAAATCAGTAAAAGATAAATTGCTAAAAGTAAAACCGCTTTCAAAAAAAGAGTATAGTTTGAAATTGGAAGCAACACATCAAAGCATTGGAGATATTTACAGTTTCTTAAAAATTAACATTACAAACCTTTCTGAAAACATTGCAACAGACTTTCCGGAAGTCAAAAATTTAGGGCTACAAAACTTTGCTATAAAGAAAAAAGAAGAACGTCTGCTGAACTTGGTAAACGAAGTGTTCACGAAAGAAAATATCATTACGATTTTTGAAAATATTTATCCAAGAAATGATAAAAAAGTTCGTGAACTTATTAAATCGTGGTATCTGGATTATGAGGCTACAATTCCTGCCTTGTTTGAATTTTTATTAGGCATTTCTTTTTATTGGTTATCTCAAGAACAAGTAAAAATTTCCGACATCCTCAATCAGGGTTTAGATGCAAATCTTTTGCCTAAAACTCACGCAACTGGTGGACAAGCAGATGTAATTATTCACTACAAAAGAAGAGACTATTTAATAGAGGCTACTTTAAGCGAGAATGATGGACAACGAAAAATGGAAGCTGAACCTGTTCCAAGACATTTAGCTAAACATATTTTAGAAGCCAACCCAAACAGTTTAGCTTTATTTGTCGCAGGACAACTTGACCCAAACAACTTAGTAGTTTTAAGAAATTACAAATTTTCCCCTTGGTATAATTCAGATGGTAGCAATGTCGAGTCTATGGATATTTTGCCCTTATCCGTTTCAAATATAATTTATCTTTTGAGAGAAAATATGGAGTTTAAAGAACTTGAAACAAGTTTTGAAACAATTTTAAATTCAGAAACCAAAGATGGTTTCCAATGGTATAAAAACGAAGTAAACACAACATTTGCAAATGGAAATTAACAAAATATATAAAGGAGATTGCATAGATGTAATTAACAAAGAGATTGATAAAGATTCAGTAAATTTAATCTTTGCAGATCCGCCTTACAACCTTTCAGGCAACTCATTAAACTTAAAAAACAACAAAACAGGTGGTGCGTTTTATAAAGTAAATGAAGATTGGGACACATACGATTATGATGACTATGTTGTGTTTACTCAAAATTGGATTGGAGCATGTCATAAGATTTTGAAAGACAATGGAAGTCTATATATTTCATGCACACAACATAATATTGGAGAGGTTTTATTTGTAGCAAAAAAGCTAGGCTTTAAACTAAACAACATTTTGACTTGGTATAAGGTAAACGCAATGCCAAACATAACAAAACGAACTTATACTCATTCTACAGAGTTTGTTTGTTGGTTTGTAAAAGGTAAAAATTGGGTTTTTAATTATGATGTGGTCAAAAAGTTCAACCCAAATAAAACCAAAGCTGGAAAGGATAAGCAAATGCGTGATTTTTTGGATTTTATAAAATTGCCAATTGTTCAAGGGAAAGAAAGGTTAAGAGGCGAAAATGGCAGAGCATTACACCCTACTCAAAAACCAGAAAAATTATTGGAACTAATTGTCAAAGCATCTTCTAATGAAAACGATATTGTTCTCGACCCATTTTTTGGTACAGGAACAACAGGATTTATTGCAAAAATGTTTAATAGAAATTGGATAGGAATAGAAAATAATTCGGAATATATAAAATTAGCCAAACAACGATTAACAGAAAAAAACATAGAATATGTCTAACATAAGATTGAAACTTGGAAACTGTATTGAACTACTTAGAGAACTACCAGAAGGCAGTGTTAACCAAATATTTGCCGACCCGCCTTACAATTTGTCAGGTAAAGGATTTCAAACCGTTAAAAGCGGTAAAATGGTAGATTGCAACAAAGGAGAATGGGATGTTATCGAAGATATCCACGAGTTCAATGAAACTTGGATAAGAGAATGTATACGTGTTCTTTCAGATGACGGAACAATTTGGATTTCAGGAACATTGCACAACCATCCGTCAGTTGGTGTAACTTTAAAAAAGTTAGGCTTGTGGATTGTCAATGATGTTATTTGGTTTAAAAGAAATGCAGCACCATTGCTATCAAAAACTCGCCTTGCACCATCAACAGAGTTGATTTGGATTGCAAGTAAGTCAAAAAAATATTTTTTTGATTACGACACCGCCAAAATGATAAACGGTGGTAAACAAATGCGTAATCTTTGGCAAATAAACGCTCAACGACATTTAACCAAACACCCGACCGAAAAACCCGAGATTTTATTAGAAAGAATTGTTATGCTAGGTAGTAAAGAGGGAGATACCGTCTTAGACCCTTTTATGGGAAGTGGAACAACAGGAGTTGTAGCAAAACGATTAAAAAGAAATTTCATAGGCATTGAAATCAGCCCTGAATATCACGAAATGGCACAAAATAGGATCAATGGTATAAAAACAAATGGTAAAGCTGTCTATTCTGACAAATTGTTAAAAAACAATGAGCAATTGAAAATGTTTTTAGAAGAAAAAGCTGAATATGTAAATTAAAAATGACCAATTCAAAGCCATACACATTTGCAATTCGCTACAGCCAACGCTTCGCCGAAAATTGCAAAAGATTATGTCTTTGCCTACGCTGAAAACCAAGCAAAACTCAGAAAGCCTGCAGGTAACAGCGGTTTTGCGTAATTGCGGGGCTTGTGCTTAATCGAAAGTTAAATGCATTTTATGAAGTTTAGCGCTAAATTGAAAATAAAGTACTTTTAATCCGCAACTACGCAAAGCCACGAG
>SKHV01000001.1 GCA_007116765.1 Prolixibacteraceae bacterium
AATATGGTTGTTTATCGCCACAGTAAAAATACAATTTGAATTGGAGCGTAGCGTAAATCAGCGTAGCTAAAGCAAATCACAACATTTTATAGTGTCGATATTCACTTTGTTCAGTTGTTTATCGCCACAGTAAAAATACAATTTGAATTGAAGCGTAGCGTAAATCAGCGTAGCTAAAGCAAATCACAACGTCTAGCGCTTCTGGACTTTCTACTTTGAAGTTGTTTATCGCCACAGTAAAAATACAATTTGAATTGGAGCGTAGCGTAAATCAGCGTAGCTAAAGCAAATTACAACAGCAATGCCGCTAATGTAGATGCTTTTTATATAATTATTTGATTTTTAGAAAAGAGTTGTACATTTGTGTTGGCGGGGGTAGACTTCGAGTCCCTCTGCCTCCAATCCCGGTAAAAACCGGGATTGTTTATTTTATGTTAAAATTATCTTCGGTTAGTTTCATTTTAGTGAATGGGTTAGTTATCTTTATGTTGTTAATAATCCAGATATTTCCAACGTTTTTCATTGTCTTTTCATTCTATTTTGCCTCATAGTTGCTTATCGCCACAATATAACATGTTGTTTGCGATAAAGTTGTGGGCATCTCCCTCAATCCCGATAAACCACTTTTACACCTACACCTCGCATGTCCGACCAGCCTTCGCGATCGCTAAGTCTTATTAAGAAATGATAGTCGCCCTCATCGAATGCGCCATTCTCATTCCCCTCTGGTAGTTCAATGGTAATTTCGGGCAGGTACTCACTTTGCTCCGGTGGAATTTCGAATTCTTCAATATACAGAAATGGATTGATTGCCGGTTTAGGATCAGACAAATGGCATTCGCTTACTTCGGTGCTGTGCGAGTGGTGATCGAAGTTGTGATGTATTTCAATGCTATACGAACCCAGCTCTACATTATCGGTAAAGCGTGCTTTAAAAATGAAGCTTTCGCCAAAATACAAAGTGTCGCAGTTTATCGGAAAGGCCTGGGTATAGTTGAGATCGATATATGGCTTTTCATCGTCAATATCGATGGATGTGCATGAAAAAATAAACGCAAGCCAAAATGCAGGAACTAAATACTTCATGTGTTTCATTTTTAATTATGCTCATGTTTTATTTCCAGTTCATCGTCAATGCTTCCTGTGTTTCCCTCCATGTCAATCACAATAAAATGAACTGCATATTCTCCCTCTTCGGCATGTTCAGGAATATCAATATGCTCATGGAAACGAGTGTTTTTCAAGCCCGAAAATTTTGTATAAACAGTGTCAAGCTCCCATTCGGCAGCATGTTTAAGTGCCGTCAGGCTTTTGTGTTCATGCTCGTGATGGTGTTTGTGAATAACTATCTGTATTCTGTCAATTTTACCCAAGGCCACAATTTCAGCATCGATATGCAAATCTTCTCCGGCGTGAACTGTTTTGTTGTTTTCGTATCCCAGTTCAAAATTGTTAATCTCGGGTTTGGGTGTTTCTTCCTTTTCGCACGCTGTAAAAACGGTTGTGACAGCTAAAACAAGAATAAAAAAAATTGCTTTTGTTTTCATTTTTATAAGTTTTAATGTGAATGATTTGTTTGTGTTATTTCGCGATTAATAGGTATTTGTAAATTAACTATCAGGTTCCGACCCGGTTCGGGAACATTGATTATTCGATAATAACTGGTGTGATTAAAATATTTCGTATTCATTAAATTATGAATTTGTATGCTCACCGATAGTGGGTACTTGTTGAGGCTTAATATTCCCCCGGCCGATAGGTTAATTGTGTGGTAAGCCGGTGTTTTCTTTTCGGGCGGAACTATGCGGTTTTGCGCTGCAACCATCTTTATGTCGGCTGATAAGTATGAGTTTGAAAGCCATTGCCGGGATTTATTTACGTATTTTGCACTCAGCAGCAACATGGGTGGTGGCGAGAATGGCAGCCCAAAGCCGCGTTTATCGCCTGAAAGTTGTTGGGCATACACATATTCGGCTATGGCTCCCAATGTAAAATTGCGGCTTACATTGAAATGACTGTGAATTTCGGCTCCATGCCTGAAAACACTTGACTGGGTATAATTGAAAATCTGGTTGCCATTTCCGTAAAGATGATTGTGTCTGAAATCGGGGTTCAGGTATATGTAATTGGGAAAATAGTTGATATAAGGTGTAATGCCCATAGCAAACCGGTATGTGTTCCATTCAATGCCGGCATCGAGCTGATAGGCGGTTTCGGGACTGAGGGTCGAATCGCCTTTTTCATAGCTGAAACGGTGGTAGTTAACGCCATTTGCCGAAAGTTCTTTAGGCGTAGGCATTCTGAAACTTTTGCCGGCGTTTATTTTTAGCGAAAGCCCACTAATGTTGTGATTGGCTCCTATAGCCCATGTAAAGCTATGAAAGTGGCGCGAAAGGTTTGCTGCCCGCTGTGCATAGGCTTCTTCGCCATGTTCTTCTGCCGGCGTTGTGTACCAGTCGGAATATTCATCAATGCGTATTGCACCGTAGTCTGCTCTCAGTCCTGCATGCAAAATGGTTGCCAATGTATGTTGATATTTTGCTGTGGCAAATATTCCTGCCAAATATTGTTCAAATTCCGGAATGATAAAGCCCCTGCCATCGATACGATTTATCTGATATTCGTTATTTATTCCCAACGAAATATTTGTGCGACCTGTTGTGTTGAGGTGTGCAAGTGCATTGGCCGAGTATATGTGTTTTTCGAAAGCTCTTTCGATCTCGGGCTCAAATCCAATATTCGTAGGAAAATTGGCCGGCATATATCCATGGCTAACATAAGGGCTAAGCTCTTGTCGGCGGTTTCGTTGTATCCCCAGGTTTAGATCAAAAGCTGAATTTGTCTGTGTTAAATTGCTTTTGCTAATTAGTTTAAGGTGTTCTACTTTATGCTTTGGGTATTGAATGTCTCGGTTCGATTTGTCATGCAACAGCGTGTCAACACGTCGAGGTTCGAGCCCGTGGGCATTGGCAAAAAAACCATTTTCGCTTTTAATGGCACTGGCTAAAATTTGTGTTGAAAAACCATTTTGGATGTAGCCGACCGTGAAGTGCATGTTTTGTTCTTTGCCGGCAGTATTGCGCATTCGGTTGTTGCTAAGTGCTGCGCGGTACGAATAAATGTCGATACTGTCGGCAGGAACCCGGTAATCGGCATAATGAGTCAGGGTAGCCCTGGCCGAAAAGAATAGCTTTTCCCTGCGTGTAAATGCATATCCCGATGTGCCGAGCAGCATGTTGTTGCCGGCAAAAACAAAGTCGGCTGTGCCGCCGGTAGTGTGGGGGGCAGGTATGTCGAGGCGACTAATTTTGATGACTCCTCCAATAGCGTCAGAGCCATACATTAGCGACGAGGGACCTTTAATGATCTCCACTCGATTAGCGGCAAACTGGTCTATTTCGAGTCCGTGATCGTTGCCCCATTGTTGCCCTTCGTGCTTGATGCTGTTCTCAACCACCACAACCCGATTAAAACCCAGGCCTCGGATGGCGGGTTTCGATTGTCCGCTGCCAATTTCTACTGCTCCCACTCCCGGAAGTCTGGCCAACGATTGCATGAGACTGCCGGCCATATTTTGTCTTATGTAGTCATCGTTAACAATTTCAATATTCAACGGAGTTTCTCTTTTACGTTGTTCTGCCAGGTGATCGCTTACGAGCACTTCTTGCAGGTTAACAGTTTGGGGCGACAGGGTAATAAATATGTTTTCTTGTTGTACGATATCGATGGAGTCTGAATGCTTTCCGTAACCCATAAAAGTGACCACTATTTGGTATCTGCCTGAGGGTATAGGGCTTATTTCGAAATGCCCTTTCGCATCAGTAACAGCAAGGTAATTACCCGGTTCGAGTCGGATTACTGCTCCCGGTAAGCTTTGCGTTCTCCCGCTAACTTGTCCGCTAAGTGTTTGCCCGCTGAGTTCTTTTGGATACAGCATCATGGCTGAAATTAAGACAAAAACTACTATTGCGCTACAGATTCTTATATATTTTAGGCAATACTTCATTCAGTACATGCGGCACACAGGCCTTTTAATATTAATTCCGATTCAAATATTTTATATCCGTGGGGCAATTCGGGTATTGTAATTTGTGCATTGTTCATACAAAGAACACTTTCGCATTGCTCGCAGTAAAAGTGTGCATGAGGTTTCTGGTGGCTCACGGCAATGTCGAGTGCATATTTTACCATCTGATTATCGACCACTATTTTGTGAATGATTTTATTCTCGATAAGCGTTTTGAATGAGCGGTAAAAAGTAGTGCGGTCGTAGTTTCCTTCCAGTCTTTCGCGAATTTCGTGTTCCGAAAGTGCTGTGTCGGTACTGAGAATGAGCTGTATTATCCCTTCGCGACAGCTTGTGCGCTTTAGCTTATGGCGCTGTAAAATTTCACGTGCTTGTAAATTCATCATGCAATAACATTTCAAATGCAATATTGTTGCAAAAATAGTTATTTTTTTTCGAAT
>SKHV01000040.1 GCA_007116765.1 Prolixibacteraceae bacterium
ATCGCTTATGGGTCGAAGACGATGGTTATACTGCAAAGCATAAAACCGATGTTCGTATTGGAGTTGATTACGCCGGAGAGTGGTCTAAAAAGCCCTGGCGCTTTGTTTTGCAGTCTAAATAAAGGGCTTTTTCACTATCTCGGCCTTTATTTGCTTGTTGCGAATTGAAATGAATATTTCAGCACCAATTTTATCGAACCCGGTTTCTATATATCCCATGCCAATACCAATTCCCAAAACCGGAGACATAGTACCTGATGTAACTTCGCCAATACGCTTCCCGTTTTCATCCACAATTTCATAGCCATGGCGGGGTATACCCCGGTCAATCATTTTAAAACCACGTAACCTTTTATTTATTCCGCGCTCTTTAAGGTTTAGCATGAGCTGCTTGCCAATAAACTCTTTACCTTCGGTAAACTTTGTTATCCATCCCAGTCCGGCTTCCAATGGTGATGTTCCATCGTTTATATCGTTTCCGTACAAGCAATAACCCATTTCTAACCTTAGGGTATCGCGGGCACCCAGCCCAATGGGTTTAATGCCAAATTTTTCACCGGCCTTGAAAATTGCATCCCAAATCACATCGGCATGTTCATTGTAAAAATAAAGCTCGAAGCCACCTGCTCCGGTATAGCCGGTTGCCGAAATAATTACATTGTCAACACCGGCAAAGCTGCCCGTAGTAAAAGTGTAGAAATTAATAGCCGACAAATCAACATCGGTAAGTTGCTGAAGTGTTTCAATTGCTTTTGGCCCCTGAATTGCCAGCTGTGCAATTTTATCGGAAGCATTTTCTAAATCTGCATTTTCGGTATTGTTTGCTTTTAACCAATTGTAATCTTTTTCAATGTTCGATGCATTTACAACCAGTAAATATTTTTCCGGCTCATAGTGATAAACCAATAAATCGTCAACAATTCCACCTTCGTGGTTTGGAAAACAAGAATATTGCACCTGCCCTGGTTGCAATTTTGATACATCGTTGCTGGTAACTCTTTGCAAAAAATCGAGAGCATTGGAACCTTTTACCCATATTTCGCCCATGTGCGACACATCAAAAACACCAACGTCTCTACGCACTGTCATGTGTTCGGCTTTAATACCACTGTATTCAATAGGCATATTATAGCCTGCAAACTCGTGCATCTTGGCACTAGCATCGATATGCTTTTGGGTAAAGGGTGTTTCTTTCATTGCTTCATTTTTATGTATTCAACAAATATAAAAATAATGATATTACACATGAATGAAAAAAATCATTATCTCAAGCGCAAAAAACCTGTTTGCGAGTTTAGGAGTTAAATGCAATTTTTGTTATTATTGTGAAGAAAATTGAAGTTAAGCAATAATATATACTATCATGGCATATACAGATCTTAGTTATTTGAAGGAAATTACTGGTGGCGAAAGTGAAATAGTAAAGGAGATGATTGAAATGTTTCTAGCTCAGGTTGATGAGTTTAAAGAAAATATGAATAAATTTCTTGAAGATAAAAACTGGACCGATCTGGGTAAAGAAGCTCACAAAGCCAAATCGTCGGTATTGATTGTGGGCATGGAAGAATTAGGTAAAAATCTAAAAAAACTTCAACTTTTAACAGAAGAAGAAAAAGAAGTTGAAACATACGCCGATTATGTAAATATGTTTAATGAGCAATGCGATGCTGCTGTAATTGAACTTCAGGAAGAAATGAATACCTTATAAAAATCACGAAATTTACTTGCTCATTATTTTTAAAGCTATATAAAAGGGGCTGTCTAAAAAGTCATTAATTAGGCCACTAATACACAAAAACACAAAGGCAATACGAAACATTAAGTGCTCACAATCTAGGTTTTGTGAAATCTTTGTGCCTTTGAGCCTTGTGGCAAATTTAGTTTTCATGACTTTTTAGACAGCCCCTTTTTTTTATAATTATCTACAACGGAGATTTTATTTATATCCCGACAGTAATGTAAATAATTACATTTGTATTCAATTAGAAAAGAATATAATGAAGTAATTTTTTACGATTTTTTTTTTTATTTTAAAAAATGTTTAATATATTTATGGGGTAAAACACCATTTCATTATTTATAATGAGAAAAAGAATACCCCTCAAGCCATATGAAGCTCACAGCTTCATATTGACAGTTATAATATTTATTATTCCTTGTCTTTCAAATGCCCAGTTTATTGCAAAAAACCCAATAAACGGAGATAACCCTAACGAATATAACCCTTATACCGAAGAACAAGGCACTGCAGACTATATCACATTCTCGGATATTGGCCGCAGTAGTGGAATAACCGGCTACAATGCAACTAATCGCTATAATGCAAGTGATTGGGATAGCGAAGAGTTTGATGATGACAAGTATTTCTACTTTACAATAAGCCCTCAGGCAAACTATCATATTGAATTTATATCGTTTGAGTTCACATCACGAAGAAGCAGTACCGGTCCCACGCAAATAGAAATACGTTCTAGCATTGATGAATACGAGACAAACATTGGCAATGCAAGCTTTACAAGCACTAATGAGACAAGCACTACCATTAGTTTGACTGATGATATTTTTCAAAATATAACTGAGCCGGTAGAATTCCGTATGTATGCATGGGGTGCATCAGGAAACACAGGAACCTTCAGTATAAATAGTTTTTCCTTTAATGGTTATGTGTTCAACACCAATTGTCCTGTTCCTTCAGTTGCAACTCCAATTATAGGTTCAAATGAAATAAATTGCTGGGAAACCGGCATCGTATATACTGTAGAGCCAATAAACAGAGCCGAAGAATATGAGTGGGAGTTGCCTGATGATGCTTATATCACAACAGGTGAAAAAACAAATTCAATTACTGTCAATTTTGGAGAAGAAAGTGGGAATATTATAGTTTACGGTAAAAACAGTTGTGGCACAGGGCCTCCATCCCCTCCTTTTTCTGTAAATGTTGAATACCCGGTAATTTATTATCACGATTTCGATATGGAAGCTTCAGAACACCCTTACATTGAAGATCCTTTTATTATAGCCTCAAAGCTTTCAAATTCAATATGGAGCAATAGCACAGGTGCATGGCAATCACTTGTGGGCATAAATGGAGCACCCAACTTTACAATTGCAGCAGACAATTTCGAAGACCCGGCTTACTTTCTTTTAAACTTCGATATTGCTCCCGGCTACCAACTAAAAATTACATCGTTCAACTTTATGAGAAGAAGCAGCCCAACCGGCCCCACAGACTGGGAGCTGCATATTAACAACATTTATGCCGGAAGCGGAACATCTGCCGGCAGTATTTCATTTATAGGAAAAACAGATGTTGCCAATGAAACAAGTTCAATTACCAATAATGTTAGTATTAAAATGATGCTGAGTGGAGCAACAGATGAAAGAGGCACATTCAGGCTTGACGATTTCACACTTTATGGCATGGTAGATTGCATACCTATTGTTGCAGACAATCCGGATGACGTATTTGTATGCGATGCATATATTTTACCGGCATTGAACTCAGGCAACTACTTTTCAGAGCCAATGGGCAAAGGACAAGCATACTTTGAAAACGAAAGAATCACTGAATCACAAACAATTTATATTTATGCCGAAAGCAACGAAACCACAGAATGCTTTGACGAGAACAGTTTTAATATCACTATCTATCCTGCTATCCGAACTAATCCAATTTACCGTGTAGAAAAATGATATATTTCCCCTACTAAAAATATAACACAGGTTAAATAAATTTGAAGGTTCGAATATATTTTCAAAATATTTGAAAAAACTGTTTTGCAACATGTTTTTGTATTGTATATTTGCGCTCAGTTTTAAAATGCATTATATCTATAACAGAGAGAATCAATTAATTATGAAGCCTATCAATTTTGTTTCCCCCGAAGAAGCTGTGAAAGTGATTAAGTCTGGTGACCGTGTTCACCTGAGTGGTGTTGCAGTTACCCCACACACCCTTATTAAACCTATGGTTGAAAGAGGCCGAAATGGGGAAATAAAAGATGTAACCATACAACACATCCACATTGAAGGACAGGTTGACTTTGCCAACCCCGAGTTTGAAGGAGTTTTTAATTCAGAACAGTTTTTTGTTGGAGGAAACCTTAGAAAACAAACTCAGGCAGGCTATGCCGACTACATACCTGTTTTCCTAAGCGAAACCCAAAAGCTCATACGGGAGGGTTACCTAAAAGTAAACGTAGCCATGATTATGTGCTCGGTGCCCGATAAGCATGGCTTTGTATCACTTGGAACTTCGGTAGATGCATCTTTAGCTGCTGTGCAAAATGCCGATGTGGTTATTGCGGCAGTTAACCCTAACGTACCCCGCGCTTGGGGCGATGCAATTATCTCGACCGACGAAATAGATATTTTTGTAGAAGACGATATACCATTATATACACACGACATGGGCGAGCTCACCGACACCGATGTA
>SKHV01000028.1 GCA_007116765.1 Prolixibacteraceae bacterium
CCGATAATGGGGAAAAGTATTTTTTCCACTTTTGATACCGCACGCGGAGGTTTCATTTTAATTTTACGTTCATGTTTAGGAATAAGCAACCTCATAATTGGAGGCTGAATAACCGGAACCAGAGCCATGTATGAGTATGCTGCAATTGCGATAGCACCCACAAGGTGGGGAGCAAGCTTGGCCGAAAGGAAAATAGCTGTTGGCCCGTCGGCACCACCAATAATACCAATTGCTCCGGCCTCTTGTGGCGTAAATCCTAATGCATTTGCTCCAAGAAATGTGGCAAAAATACCAATTTGGGCAGCCGCTCCAAGTAACATTAGTTTTGGGTTCGAAATGAGCGACGAAAAGTCGGTCATGGCTCCAATGCCTAAGAATATAAGTGGCGGATAGATACCATGCTTAACCCCAAAATAAAGGTAGTTCATTACCGAACCGTCTTCGTAAATACCAATTTGATAGCCTTCAACAAAAGGTATATTTCCCAATAAAATACCGGTACCAATAGGAACCAGTAAAAGAGGTTCGTAATTATACTTAATAGCAAGGAATATAAAGAACAAGCCCACTAAAATCATAATCAGGTTTTGAATCTGAAAGTTGGCGAAGCCTGTAAATTCCCAAAAAGTTTTAAGCCCGTATATTGCTCCTTCAGCTTTTGCTGGAGTAGGAGCAATGTCGGTTGCAGCCCATGCATCCATCCATCCAAAAACTGCCTGGAAAGTCAAAAGGATAACTACAGCTGCCAGAGCTACTATGCTTTTTCTGTATCTGTTTTCCATATTACTGCATTTCAATAAGTACGTCGCCTTGCAATACTGCGTCGCCTACTTTTATGTTTACTGAACTAACCACACCTTCTTTCTCAGCCAATACGTTGTTTTCCATTTTCATGGCTTCCATAACCAATAGGTTATCGCCTTTTTTTACCTGGTCGCCAACATTCACTAAAACTTTGAAAATATTGCCTGGAAGTGGTGCTGTTATTTTTATTACTTTTCCTCCCTGACTCTTTGGGATTGATGCTTCTCCGGGTGAGCTTAAAACAGGTTTGCGGATAAGTCGGGGTGTTTTAACCTGTTTTACTTCATGTTGAAGCTCAACACTGTATTCGGTACCATTTACTTCAATTTGGGCAATATTATCTTCGATATCTTTTACTTTTACTTCGAAATCGTGCCCCTTTATTTTAAAATTAAACTTCTTCATTTCATTTAATTATTAGGAAAGTTCCTTACTCCGTATATTTTTGAACTCCATGGAGAATAACGTCGCTGGATTCGTTTAATGGTTATAATATTGCTTTCTTCATCGTGCTGGTCTTCAAAAAACAGATGAAGTGCCATAGCAATAGCTGCGGTTTCGTCACCACTTATGTATTTTTCACCAGCTTCTTCTTCTGCTTTCTTACCATTGCTTTTAGCATTTTTAGTTTTTTTAAATTTGAACTTTAATAAGCGTGGAATATTGGTGAAAACAATAATAAGTGTAACTAGAGCAGTAAACACAATCATCCATCCAACCAGCGTAATGGTCCATGTTTGTGCATCTATTTGTAATAAGTTCATTTTAATTTATTTATAATGGAATATTACTGTGTTTCTTCATTGGGTTTGTCAAACGCTTGGTTTGCAAACTTTGGAATGCACGTATAACACGGAAGCGTGTATTGCGAGGTTCAATTACATCGTCGATATAACCGTACGAAGCTGCCTGATATGGGTTTGCAAAAGCCTCTTCATATTCGTCGGTTTTTTTCAAGATATATTGAAGCCTTTCGGTTTCGTCTTCAATTTTTGCAACGTTGCGTCCTTCGAGTACTTCAATAGCACCTTTGGCTCCCATTACTGCAATTTGAGCGTTAGGCCAAGCATAGTTGAAATCGCCGCGTAGTTGTTTGCAGCTCATCACGTCGTGGGCACCACCATAAGACTTGCGCAGTGTTACGGTAACTTTAGGAACGGTAGCTTCACCGTATGCAAACATAAGTTTTGCACCTTCGTTAATTATTCCGGCGTACTCTTGCCCTGAACCGGGTAAGAAACCGGGAACATCAACCAGTGTAAGAATAGGAATGTTAAACGCATCGCAGAAACGCACAAAACGGGCTGCTTTTTTCGATGCAGCACAATCGAGTACTCCTGCCAGATAGCTGGGTTGGTTGGCAATAACACCAACGCTCATCCCGTCCATACGGCTAAAGCCAACTACAATATTCTTTGCGTAGTTGCGGTGTACTTCCAAAAATTCGTTATCGTCGGCAATCAAGTGAATTACATCTTTGATATCGTAAGGAAGGTTTGGGTTATCGGGAACCAAATCGTTAAGTGAATCTTCTATCCTGTCAATGGGGTCATTGGTTTCAAGCAATGGTGGTTCTTCGAGGTTGTTTTGGGGCAGGTAGCTCATTAATTTTCTGATAAGCAGCAAGCCTTCTTCTTCGTTTTCAACTTTAAAGTGCGAAACGCCTGATTTAGAGGCATGCACATCGGCACCGCCCAAGTCTTCAACCGATATATCTTCGCCGGTTACTGTTTTCACCACTTTAGGGCCTGTCACAAACATGTACGAGGTATTCTCGGTCATCATGATAAAGTCGGTGAGGGCAGGAGAGTAAACAGCACCACCTGCACATGGTCCAAAAATTGCCGAAATTTGAGGAATAACGCCCGATGCCATAATATTACGCTGGAATATTTCGGCATAACCGGCCAGCGAGGTAACACCTTCCTGTATACGTGCACCGCCTGAATCGTTAATTCCAACAACAGGGGCACCTACTTTCATGGCCATGTCCATTACTTTGCAAATTTTCAGTGACATGGTTTCCGAGAGTGAACCTCCCCAAACGGTGAAGTCCTGAGCAAAAACATACACAATACGTCCGTCGATTGTTCCGTGTCCGGTTACAACCCCGTCGCCTTTGTATTTAGTTTTTTCTAAACCAAAATTGCTGCAACGGTGGGTTACGAACATGTCGAGTTCTTCAAAGCTGCCATCGTCGAGCAACATCTCTATGCGTTCGCGGGCAGTGAATTTGCCTTGAGCGTGTTGCTTGGCAATCCTGTCGGCTCCACCGCCAAGTTTTGCTTCGGCACGGAGCTCAATTAGTTTTTTAATTTTATCCTGGTTGTTCATTATTATTGAATATATTCTGTTAATTTACTATTCTTCACCACAAAATTCAGTCAATACTCCCAACGTTGATTTAGGATGCAAAAATCCGATGCTCAGTCCTTCGGCTCCTTTTCTTTTTTGTTTGTCGATAAGGTTTACTCCCTTTTCTTCAACACTTTTAAGAGCTTCGTCTACATTATCAACGGCAAATGCCAGGTGATGTACGCCGGGACCTTTTTTCTCGATGAATTTTCCAATAGGTCCTTCGGGATCGGTTGATTCTAGTAGTTCAATTTTGGTGTCGCCCACCTTAAAAAAAGCAGTTTTTACTTTTTGGTCGGCAACTTCTTCTACGGCATAACATTTTAATCCTAATTTGCCTTCATAGTATTGAATGGCTTCATTGAGGTCTTTTACTGCTATCCCAATGTGTTCAATATGTGAGATGTTCATATAAATGGTTGTTAAATTTGAATATTTTTTAAAATCGTTCAAAAATAGGCAATATATCGATCATAAAAAACCTGACTTTTGACAGGTTTTTAAACTGAAAAAGGCAGGATAAACCTGCCTTAATATTTAGAGTGATTGTATAAATCTGTAATGAGAACCAAAGCGCTCAAATGCTGCTCTATCAAGTGTTTCCCTATGGTCGGGGTGTGCTATTGATATTAACAACCTAGCTCTTTTTTGGAGGGTTTGGCCGTAAAGGTTCACAGCACCATATTCGGTAACAACCCAGTGCATGTTGGCACGTGTGCTAACCACTCCCGAACCTTCGATAAGAGTAGGGCTTATTTTAGAAACACCTTTATTGGTTACTGATGGCAATGCAATAATAGGTTTTCCGCCTTTTGAATGACCGGCACCGCGAATAAAGTCAATTTGTCCGCCAACACCTGAGTAGTGACGAGTTCCTATTGAATCGGCACAAACCTGTCCGGTGAGATCTACTGCTAATGCTGAATTAATGGCAGTTACTTTATTGTTGCGACGAATAACATGTACGTTATTGGTATGGGCAACATCCATCATGGCAACCATGGGGTTATCGTCGATAAAATCGTAAAGTTTTTGTGAACCCATTAAGAATGAAGCCACCATTTTACCTTGATCGATTTTCTTTTTACGACCATTTACTACACCTTTTTCAACTAATGGAAGAATTCCGTCGGCAAACATTTCGGTGTGTACTCCAAGGTCTTTATGGTTTCCGAGTTGGGCAAGCACCGCATTAGGAATACCACCAATACCCATTTGCAAACAGGCTCCGTCTTCAACCAATTCGGCTACGTTAATACCAATTTTCACATC